>DAOUFX010000280.1:0-19819 GCA_034429675.1 Anaerolineae bacterium
GGCGAGGGCAAATCGGATTCCCTTCCGGGGTGTACTGGTACTGGTGGGTCGTTTGGTTTTCCAATGCCTGGGCGATGCGCTCCAGGATAGTTTCGATACGTTCGAGGGTCTGCTCTGTGGTCATTTCAAGGCATCCTTTCAAATGTATGAGTGATTGAATAGAGAAAAGAAAAATCCCGGTTTTCAGGAAAAACCGGGATTTCGGGTTGAGCTACTACTACTCTAAGCGGTCTGGCCCTTGAGGATTTGATAGACGGGGACGGTGAAAAGGCCCTCCCAACGGCCGTTGCAGCGGTTGGTGTTGATGGTGGGTTTGCCGATCTGGAGGCCTTTGTCCTCGATGTGTTCACGGATGGCGTCGAGGCCCTGGGTGGGTTTGCGCCAGCCCTGCGTAGGCGACCAGACTTCGAGGTTTTGGGCCTGGTCGTCGAGGGTTGGTGCGACGACGGGATCGAGGAGGGATTCGGGATCATTGCCCGGCCACCAATAGCGGAGCTGAAAGGCGAGGGCCTTGCGGATTTCGGTGTTGTTGTCGTTGAGAAGGGCGGTGACGGCCGCATACAACACCATCGCCTGTTCGTTTTCGTCGGGTGCGAGGGCGTTGGCGGTGACGACGTGAAGGATTTCGTCGCCGAGCTGCCGGAGCGAGATGTGCTGGCGGTGAGCAACGCCGAAGGCGATGGCGCGGGCGGTGGCGTGAAGTTCGACGGCCATGATGTGTTTGCACATCTGGTGAGATTCGGTGTAGTCGTAACAAGAGCAGGTGGGAGTGCTGTCGCCGTGAGTGGCGACGTCGTAGTAGGTGGGGTCCTCCGGTCCGACAGTCCAGGGATTGGATTGGCTCTTGACCTTCCACTCGCCGGGCGCGACCTTGATGACGGCCCGGGGCGTTCCGGCAATGACGAGGGCCTTATTGAAGCGGCTTTCGCCCGACAACTCCACGAGGTTGACCAGGTCGTAGTTGCCTTTTTCGGGAATCCAGTGTAAAGGTTTGTTTTTGTCAAACGAAAAGAGAGCCAGTTGACGGACGAAAATAGAGCCAGTTGAAAACTCCACTAATGTACATTGACAATTGAAAATAGGGCCAGTTGACGGACGAAAACAGGGCCAGTTGACGGATGGGAAGCAGTACAGCTGACGACAAGGGCCATCAAGAGTTAAGTCGCAGGGGTCAGGTCATGTTGCATGCGTTCCCGAAAACGATAGGACTCAGCCCCGGTGAACTCGAGGATGTGGGCGTGATGGGTGAGGCGGTCGAGTAGAGCGGAGGTGAGACGTTCATCGCCAAAGACCTGAACCCAGTCAGCAAAACGCAGGTTGGTGGTAAGAATCAGGGCGACCTTTTCGTAAAGGGTGGCTCAGAATTGGAACATCAATTCGGCGCCTAACTTGGAGAAAGGGATAAAGCCGAGTTCGTCAAGAACAATGAGCTTGTGACGCAGGGCGCTCTCAAGCAAGCGCGGGAGTTGATGGGCGTCCTGAGCGGCAATGAGTTCGTTGACGAGTCCGGCGGCGGTGTAGAAGCGCACACGCAGCCCTTGACGGCAAGCCGCCAAAGCCAGTCCGGTGGCGATGTGAGTTTTGCCCAGGCCGGGATTACCGACGAGGATCACCGGTTGGGCCGCGGGGATGTAAGCGCCCTGGGCGAGTTCCAGAACCCGCTGCTTGTTGAGGTTGGGAATGGCGGTGAAGTCAAAATCGGCCAGTTCCTTGAGGAGCGGGAAGCGCGCTTCGTGAATGCGGCGGGCGTGACAATTGCGTTCGCGTTGGGCGACCTCCTGTTCGGCCAGAGCCAGTAAGTAATCGGCATAGGTGGCATTGGTTTGCGCGGCGTCATCGGCGAATTGGCGGTAGTGTCGCACAAAGGCAGGCAATCCCAACGTCTTGAGATGGGTTTCGAGCGGCGTGGCGGTGGTACTCATTGGACACCTCTGGGCAAGAGCTGCTCGTAACACTGAAGGTCGGGCGGTTGAGCGCCTACTTGCGCCAGTTCGGGGTGGCCGGTCAGTGACAAAGTCGCCGGCGGGGTCTCGCTGTGCAGGAGTTGGTTCAGACAGAGGTTCACCCCATCGGCGTGCGCGCAGCCGTAGGTCAAAGCTTGTTGCACGGCTTGAGCAATCAGGTCTGCCGGATGTTGGCGGTGCAGCTGTAAAACGCGCAGAAACTCGCGAATGCCGCGTCCTTCCGGCCATTGTTGTTGCAGGTGCGCCAAGAGTTGTTCGTAGACTGCCGGCCACTGCGCGCGCCACTGTTGCAAAGGCTTGGCATGCTCAAAGGCGCCGGGGCGCTGCTCCAGCAAGGGCAGATAATGCAGGGGATCTAAAATGTCCTGGCGCTGAGCATAGCAACGCGGGTGGCGGGCAATGCATTCCTCGCCGTGCAAAATCTCGACGTGAAAAGGGTAGGCATGCAGGATCAGATGCCGGTAAGCTTGATCGCCGGGGACCGAATAGCGATTGGTCTCGAATTCCACCTGGCTGTAGCCGTTCAACCCCACATTTAGTTGGGCGCAGCAGGCGAAAGCGTGCGCCGGCAAGGGCAACAGATACGGCAACTCTTCCTGCCAGGCTGCGCCGATCGGTTGCGGTTGGCGCGCCACCTGGCGCTCATCATCGGCGTGGCAGTGCGCCAGGAGCAAGGCGTTGAGCGCTTCAAAGCTCGCTACCTGCGGCGGCGGCACCAGGTAATTGCGGCGAGTATAGCCCACACCCCCTTCCACGCCCCCTTTCTCGTGCCCTTGACCGGGCGTGCAGTAGCGACTCGCGAACAGATAGTGACTGCGAAACTGGATGAAGCGCGCTTGCTCCTGGCGATTCCGTCCTTCCAGGATGCGCAACACTGCCGCTTTCAGATTGTCGTAACTGATATGCTGCGGCACTCCCCCAAAAAAGTGGAATGCCTGCACATGCCCTTCCAGGAAACATTCCTGCCGTTGCGTCGGAAACGCCATCACGAAGGTGCGGCGCGAGTAGCACAGCCGCATCACGAACAGCTGCACCGTGATGCTCACTCCGGCAATGATCACTTCGGCCTCGCCCCAATCTACTTGCGCATCCATTCCCGGCTCAAACTCCAGCGGCAAGTACACCTCCCGTTTCGCGCGCCTCCCCGCTCGCTGTTTGGCGATGTACTCGCGCAGCGTCGATTCCGCCCCCTGGTAGCCTGCTTCTCGTAGCCGTAGATAGATCTGATGCCCGTTGTAGCGCTGTTTGCGCAGCAGCCGCTCATTTTCTTCCAACAGCTCTTTGATCCGTTCATGATAGGCTCCCAATACCGGCGCCGCTCGCGCTTGTTTCTGAGTGTACTTCCGCGGCGCTGCTGATTCCACGGCTTGCTTGACCGTTTCCCGCGCATGATGCTGCTCCCGCGCGATCTGCCGCACACTTTTTCCTTCCAAGTGATATGCACGTCTTATCTTTTCTCGTTCTTCCACTTTGAGCATCTCCTCCTCCGCTTTTCATCTGAGTCTCCTCCGATGATAGCGGATTTGCTGGTTTAGTGGCCCTCTTTTCGTCCGTCAATTTTCCCCTTCCTGGCCCTCTTTTAGTGTATCAAAAACACCCCCCCTTGCATTGGCCCGGAGTCTTGCGGAGGGCCAACGTCCTACGGCGCGGGGCGAACAGAAACGCGAGCCACGAGCCCCGCGCCGTTTGGCCCGCTCACTGCTTCTCATCAAAGGGCCAAGGCGGCAGGCATGGTGTAGTCTGGGGAAAGATCGCCGTGCAGGAAGCCGCCGCGCGCCCCATTGCTGTGTGTGCAAGGTAGCGCGGCGGCGTGGTCTTGTCACGGGGGGACTTGGAAGAGACGTGATTGGGTTGTGAAGGGATTTCTCGCTACGCTCGAAATGACGGGGGTGTGGATTTGAGTGAGGTAAAAAACGAAAACGCCCCGCGCTGTGTGTTGGTCACAGGGCGGGGCAGATGGCGATGTGGTATGTTGGCGGCCGTGCGGTTTACCTGGGGTTGCCGGTTTTGTTCAATGAATGGGCGGCGCTCTTGGGATACTTCATTATCATTGCTCGCATTGTTATGATACTTTTTCCGGGAAAAGTATCATTTCCTCACCGGCTGTGATACTCAAGTATCATTCAGTATCCTCGTCCAGGATGCGCAGGATTTCTCTGGCGACGTATTGCCGGGGGTGTTCCCGTTCCGGGATTTTTTGCACGATGTTGGCTTCTGCCAGGCGTTCGATGGTCACGTTGGCGGTGCGGTGGGTGACGTTCAGAACTTCCTGGGCCTGGGGCGCGGTGAGGAAGGGGTTGAGGAAAAGGCTTTCGGCCAGGCTGATGGTGTTGGCCGGCGCCTTGATCTGCGCCAGCCGCTCGCGCCAGGCTTCGCGCAGGTCTTGTAGATGTCTGGCGCGCACGACGGCGTCCCTCGCCTGATCGGTTACCCCGTTAAGGAAGAAGATTACCCACTCCGGCCAATCCCCGCATTCGCTGACGGCGCGCAAGCGCGCGTAGTAGTCCTCGCGGTAACGCTCAAAGTAGGCGCTGAGGTACAGCAGGGGCAACGGCAGCAGATCCCAACTGACGAGTAGCAGGGAAAGCAGCAAACGCCCGATGCGGCCGTTGCCGTCTTCGAAGGGATGGATGGCCTCGAATTGGTAATGAATGAACGCCAGCCGTACCAGCGCGGCCTCTTCCACCGGTTCGGCGTTGATGTAGGTCGCGAAGTCGGTCAGACATTGCTGCATCTGCAAAGGCGGCGGCGGCACGTATCGGGCGTGCTGCAAATTGTTGTCAGAGCCGATGAAGTTTTGTATTTCGCGAAATTCTCCGGGCCGTTGGTGCGCGCCGCGCACGCCGTCCATCAAATGGGCGTGCAGACCGCGAATGAGCCACAGGCTGATAGGCTGACCGAGGCGAATCTGTTCCAGGCCGAATTCGAGCGTGCGCACGTAGTTGGCGACTTCCCGGGTATCGGCTTCAGGCGCAGGCTCGGCGGCGCCGGGCAGAGGATGTTGGCCTTTTTCGTAAGCGTAGAGGTCGCCCAGGCTGGTACGGGTGCCCTCGATGCGCGACGAAAGCACGGCCTCGCGGCGGATGAAGGGTGCAATGAGCAGATGAGGATTGGGCAAGGTGCGCCCCAACCCCGCCAGTTCGCCCAAAGCGTGGCCGGCCTGGGCCAGCGTCAGCCGCAGCCGTTTGTCCGTCCAATCGAGCGCCGGGGGCAACGAATTGGGCACGAAGGCCCAGTACGCGACATCGGCCTGTTGTGCGCGGACCAGGCGACCGGCAGTGCTATTTTCGAAGCGTTGAGGATCCATTTGATAACCTCTGATGAAAATTGACCTGTACTAAAAATCTTCCCGGGTCACGGGTTGGGGTGCAGGCGCCGGTACACTTTGTCCAGCATCCAGGCTTTTACGAGGTCGCCGAATTCGGCATCGTCGAGGATGCGGGCGAAGATGTCCTGGTTTTGGTCCATGCGGGCGATGAGGGCGCTGAGGAAGGCGTCGTCGAAGCCGTATTTGAAGTTGTCTTTGGTGTTGCTTTTGGCTTGTTGGGCCAGGGTTTCGTCGGTGATGAGGGCTTCTTCGATTTGGTCGAAGAAGAGTCTGTCGGCGGTGGTGAATTCGGTGCCGAAGCGGTCGTTGAAGAGGGCGATGATTTCGGAGAGGAGGGCTTGTTCGTCTTTCTCTTCGCGGATGCCGGCTTCGCTGCTGGGATGGAGGGTGGTGTCGCTGTCTTTCTCCAGGATGATGCTGCCTTCGTTGATTTTTTGCAGGCGATAGTATTCGAGGGCGACGTCGTCGTTGAGGTTGAGGTGGGCGCCGGGATCGCGCTTGGGGAGTTTGGCGGCGAGAAGGCGGGCGTAGGCGTAGTATTTTTCGAGTTCGGCGTCGCTGAAGGGCATGATTTGCGCCAGGAAGGCGTAGAGGCACACGAAGACGGTGAGGGTGTTTTTGAAGTCTTCCTGTTTTTCTTCTGCCAGGCCCCGGAAGCGTTCGACGGCGAGGTCAATGGCGCTGTTGAGCAGGCCGTGGTCGCGGGCGGTGATCTTTTGGGATTTGAAGAAGACGTTGGCGAAGGCGTCTACGTCGCGCGCCCAGATGACGCCGGCGGCGTCGAGCTGGCCTTTGAGGTCGTAGAGGCGGTTGGGATCGGAGGTGCTGCTGAGGGTGGTCTTTTCGTAGAAGGGTTGGAAGGCTTCGAGGATTTCGTCTTCGGTGTTGGCGAAGTCGAGGATGAAGGTGTTTTCTTTGCCGGGGCAGGTGCGGTTGAGGCGGGAGAGGGTCTGGACGGCGCGGACGCCGGAGAGTTTTTTGTCCACGTACATGGTGTGCAGCAACGGTTGATCGAAGCCGGTCTGGTATTTTTCGGCGACGAGGAGGATGTTGTAGTCGGGGCCGCCGAATTTGTCGGGCAGTTCGCGCTCGCCAAAGCCGTTGATATCGGCCTCGGTGTAGGCGATGCCGGTTTCTCTGTCGGTGAAGGCGGTGAAGGCGACGAGGGCGCGGACGTCCTGGTAGCCGTGTTCCTTGAGGTATTCATCGAAGCAGGTTTTGTAGCGCACGACGTGGGGGCGGGAGCTGGTGACGACCATGGCTTTGGCCCGCCCGCCGATCTGGTGCATGACGCAGTTGCGGAAATGCTCGATGATGACTTCGGTCTTTTGGGCCAGGTTGTGGGGATGGAGGGAGACGAAGCGGGCGATGGCGCGGGCGGCTTTTTTCTTGTTGATGTTGGGGTCCTCTGCGATGGCTTTGGAGAGTTGGAAGTAGGTTTTGTAGGTGGTGTAGTTTTCCAGTACGTCGAGGATGAAGCCTTCTTCAATGGCCTGGCGCATGGAATAGAGGTGAAAGGGTTCGGGTTTGCCGGCGCTGTTTTTGACGCCGAAGACTTCGAGGGTTTTGGGCTTGGGGGTGGCGGTGAAGGCGAAGAAGCTGAGGTTGGGCTGTGAGCCGCGCGCGAGCATGGATTGGCGAATCTGGTCTTCGGGGTCGTCATCGTCATCCACGGCGTATTCGGGCGTGTCCTCTTTGACGGCCTGTTCCAGGTCAATGACGGTGAGGACTTCTTTCATCTTTTTGGCGGCCTCGCCGCTTTGGGAGCTGTGGGCTTCGTCCACGATGATGGCGTAGTGACGTTGGGGCAGCTCGCCGATCTTGCCGAGGATGAAGGGGAATTTCTGGAGGGTGGTGATGATGATGTTGACGCCTTGCTTGAGAGCGGCGGCGAGTTGGGAGGAGTTTTTGTCTATTTTTTCGACGACGCCCTGAATGTGTTCGAACTGGTAGATGGTGTCCTGGAGCTGTTGGTCGAGGACGCGGCGATCGGTGACGACGATGACGGAATCGAAGACGCGCTTATCCGCCGCATCGTGCAGGCCGGAGAGGCGGTAGGCGAGCCAGGCGATGGAGTTGCTCTTGCCGCTGCCGGCGCTGTGTTGGACGAGGTAGTTGTGACCGGGGCCGTCGCGGAGGGCAGCGGCGGTGAGGGCGTGGACGACGTCGAGCTGGTGGTAGCGGGGGAAGATGAGGCTCTCCTTTTTGATGGTGTGGCCCCCGGCTTTGACTTCGTCGGTTTGCAGATGGATGAAGCGCCCGATGATTTCGAGCCAGCTATCGCGCGCCCAGATGCGTTCCCAGAGATAGGCAGTGCGGTAGCCGTGGGGATTGGGCGGGTTGCCCGCGCCCAGGCCATAGCCCTGATTGAAGGGCAGGTAGCGCGTCTGGTTGCCGTCGAGGTGGGTGGTCATCCAGACCTCGTCGGTGTCTACGGCGAAGTGGACGAGGGCACGCTTCTTGAATTGGAAAAGCAGTTCGTGCGGGTCGCGGTCGTCCATGTATTGGCGTTTGGCATTGGCGACGTCCTGGCCGGTGAACTGATTCTTGAGTTCGACGGTGGCGATGGGGAGACCGTTGAGACTGAGGAGAAGGTCAATGGAGTTGCGGTTTTTGAGGCTGTAGTGAACCTGGCGGGTGACGGTGAGGATGTTTTGATCGTAGAGGGCGCGGGTTTCGGGGTTGAGGCCGCTGGCGGGCTTGAAGTAGGCGAGCTTGAAGCGCACGCCGTAATCAATGACGCCGTGGCGCAGGACGTCGAGCATGCCGCGATTCTCCAACTCGGTGCAGAGGCGGTGGAAGAACTTCTCTGCGACGGCGGCGCCGTGAATGCCGGAGAGCTTGTCCCAGGCTTCCTTTTGCGTGGCGGCGATGAAGCGCAGGAGCGTGGCCGGGTCGAGGGCGCGGGCCGCGTCGTAGGCAGCATCCTTGCCCTGGCCGTAGCCGCCGCCGGTGGTGAGGCTGGCGACGATGGCGTCTTCGAAGGCGCGCTCGGTGGTTTTGACGGTCATAGAACCTCCTATGAAGATTGAGCCAATCGATTGGCTCAATCTATGCTATCCCCAATCTATGGCAATATCCGCAGCGACATCTTTTTGATGCCCCTGCACAAAAGCCTCCAATCCGCCAAAGGTCGCCAGCACCCAATCCCGTTGCAGGCGCGTGGGGCCGTCAGAGGCTAAAGCACGGTACGAAGACCAGGGCCAATCCCGAAAATCCTCAATGCAGTGGTGATTCTGCGGGTTTTGGTGAATGTAGAGGATGAGGGTAGTGAAGTAGCTATCGCTATCCACCAACTTGCGCCGGAAAGGGCTTTCGAACATACTGCCGGTGTGATTGTAAGCTGTATTGATGGCTTTGGTGTAAGCAATGAACATATTATTAAAATAACGACTGGCGGGTTTCAAAGACTGGCCCAATCTCTCATCATCCGTCTTGATGCGCAGTAAAAAATGGAAATGATTGCGCAGCAGACAATAAGCGTAAGTTTCGGCGATAGGGTGAATGTACTGAGCGTAGAGTTTGAGGAAATAGGAATAATTGCGATTCTCAAAGAAAAGAGGATCGCGGTTGTTGCCACGGTTATAGATGTGGTAAGTATTGCCCGGCAAAAGAGGCGTGTTGGTGGTCATTGCGCATCCTCGCGCACGGGGAAGATTGGGCCAGTCTCCCGATCGTGGATGGTACTCCGTTGAACCCGGTTGCTGCCCGGCGCGGTTTCTGACTGCGCAGGAAAGATTGGGCCAGTCTCCCGATCGTGGATGGTACTCCGTTGAACCCGGTTGCTGCCCGGCGCGGTTTCTGACGAAATAGAGAAAGACTGGCCCAATCTTACGTCAATCTTGCCGGTGACGGCGGCGGAGATGAGGGCGGTGCGGTATTCTTGAAGCAGGGCGATCTGGCGCTCGGTGTGGGCGACGGCGCGGTCTATTTGGGCGGTTTTTGCGTCGAGGTAGGCGGCGATGGCGCGTTGTTCAGAGAGAGGGGGGACAGGAATTATGACCGACTTTATGGTTTGCATATTTAGAAATGGTTGGACATTTGAGCTTGCCAGTAACAAAAAATTCTCGCGCATAGAATTAAGAGTGTATACCATATAGTCAGAGAGTATAATCTCAGGGTTCACAGTAATTTTACAACTACCAGTAGTTGATAAAATACCCTCTTCAAAATAGCTCGGAAAAACACAAGTATTGCCTATTGTGCCAACCTTTGAAAATAGTACATCGCCTGGGTATACAGCATGTCTTCGCAATTGATCAAATTTCTCCTTGCGCATAAAACGTAAATTTTCTGGATTGAATCCATATTCCGTAATATTTACTGTTCTAACGACCGGTACACCCTCTGTTACGTAATCCCGCGATACATCAACACTTGATCCAAATGGCCCATCAATCAGAGCATTTGATTGTTGATGTACAACTCTTTTAATAGCAATCGTATTCCAATGGGCAGGAATATTTCCCAGGCAATCTACGCCCGAATCCTTGAGCGGCGCATTGGGATCGAGGCCCCTGGTGACGGTGTGGCTGATGATGGCGGTGCGTTCTTCGGCGAGGAGGGCGAGGCGGCGGCGTTTGTTGGCGATGAGGGTGTCTATCTGCGCGGTTTTGCGGTCGAGGTAGGCGGCGATGGCGCGTTGTTCTTGATCTGATGGTAGGGGAATTTCAATTGAGCGTAAACTATCCTGTGTCAACTTGTCTCTTGTGCTACCGGTGATGTACTCTTTATAATCAACGCAGTTAAGTGCATAAACTATATAGTTACTATGAACATCCTTTTTGGCTTTCAAAATATGAGCATGATTGTTCACCCAAAACTGTCCAGACACCAAGAATGCAACGTCTTTGCCCTTTTCAAAAAATGGTGCACCATCCTCACCAATTAGAATATACTCACCATCAAAAATATAATCATTGATGTAGTCTAGTACTCCATTCGCTCCATAGTAAGGGTAATCTCCTTGCATTGAAGATCTTTCAGTGGAATTAAGTGGTATACGAGCACCGTCGGAAATGTCAACTATATGCCTTATCTGAATTCCTATCCATCCCTCCGGCACCTTCCCAATCCACGGGACGCCGGAGTCCTTGTATGCCGGATAAGGTTTCATCAATTGTCTCCCGCTGCGGAAGAGATTGGGCCAGTCTTCTCCGCGCGCGTAGTTTCCTGAGTTGACCGGGTATCGTCGCCGGCGGCGGGAATTGGTCTGCGGGAGACTGGCCCAATCTCCGCCATTTCCCGCGTAGTTTCCTGAGTTGACCGGGTATCGTCGCCGGCGGCGGGAATTGGTCTGCGGGAGACCGGCCCAATCTCCGCCAGGTCCAGGCCCAAGTCCAACACCTCGCGCATCATGCCATCCGCCTCCTCTTCCAGCGCCAGGATGTCGGCGCGGATGGCGTCGAGGGAGCGCAGGGGGGTGTATTCGTAGAAGTAGCGGGTGAAGCTGATTTCGTAGCCGGTGACGGTGCGCTCGTGGTCAATCCAGGCGTCGGGGACGTGGGGGAGGACTTCACGCTTGAAGTAGGCCTGCACGTTTTCCTTGAGGGGAACGTTTTCGTTGTCGCGCAGGTCCGGGTCGGGTTCGGGATGGCCTTTGCTATCGGTGCAGATGGCAGCGGTCGCGTCGCGCTCGGAAAGCGCGTTGAGGATGGCGCGGTTGAGGGCGGCAGGCAGTTTGAGCTCGGCGGCGGCGCAGGCGGCGTCCAGATCGGCCTGGAAAGCGTCGCGATGGGTATACAGTTTGTCGCCGAGAGTGCGGAGCAGCGCCTTGATGGCCTCCTGGAACTGGCGCCCGGCGGCGATCTCGTCCGCGGCGGCCTGGCCCTTCTTCTTGGATTCCCCCAGGCCGGCGAAGGCGCGCTCGTCGTCCAGGCGCGCGAGGCGTTCGGCACTGGCCTGGAAGTTGAGGCGCAGGGGGCGCTCGACGGTGATGCGGCGGTAGCCGAAGTCGTCGTTGTCGAAGATTTTGCTGACGGTGACGGGCTTCTCCTCGCCCTCGATCCGCAGCGTGCGGGTGTCGTTGTGGGTGAAGTCGCCGTAGATGCGCGTGATCTCGCCGATCTGGTCGGGCTGGCACTCGTCGCCGTCACAGATGAGGTTGCGCTTGTTCCCCAGGCTGCGGGGCATCTTCTGGTAATAGTGGACGGCGTTGATGAGCTGCACCTTGCCCCGGCGTTGCGCAGTCTTGCGGTTGGTGACGATCCAGATGTAGGTGAAAATCCCGGTGTTGTAGAAGAGCTGGTCGGGCAGGGCGACGATGGCTTCGAGCATGTCGTTTTCGATAATCCAGCGGCGGATCTCGCTCTCGCCGCTGCCGGCGCCGCCGGAGAAGAGCGGCGAGCCGTTGAAGACGATGGCGATGCGCGAGCCGCCGTTTTGGGGCTGCATCTTGGAGATCATGTGCTGAAGGAAGAGGAAAGAGCCATCGGAGATGCGCGGGAGGCCCGCGCCAAAGCGCCCGCCGTGGCCCTGCTTCTCTTTTTCATCGGTGATATACTTCTCGACTTTCTTCCAGTCCACGCCGAAGGGCGGATTGGAGAGCATGTAGTCGAAATGTTCGCCGGCGAGGCCATCGGTGGTGAAAGTGTTGCCGAACTTGATGTTGCTGACGTCCTGGCCCTTGATGAGCATATCGGATTTGCAGATGGCGTAGGATTCGGGGTTGAGTTCCTGGCCGAAGACGACGGGTTTGGCCTGCGGGTTGAGTTCGCGGATGTAGTCCTCGGAAACGGAGAGCATCCCGCCCGTGCCGGCGGCGGGGTCGTAGATAGTCTTGACGATGCCGGGGGTGGTGAGAACTTCCCGATCGTTGAGGAAGAGGAGATTGACCATCAGGCGGATGACCTCGCGGGGCGTGAAGTGCTCCCCGGCCGTTTCGTTGGAAAGCTCGGAGAATTTGCGGATGAGTTCCTCGAAAATGTAGCCCATCTCGGTATTGGAGACGGCGTTGGGGTGCAGGTCAATGGCGGCGAAGCGCTGGACGATCATGAAGAGCAGGTTGGCTTCGTCGAGGCGGTCAATGTGGGTGGTGAAGCTGAAATATTCGAGGATTTCACGCCCGTTGGCCGAGAAGCCGTTGATGTAGTTCTTGAGGTTGGCGGCGACGTGATCGGCGTCCTCAATGAACTTTTGGAAGGTGAAGCGGCTGACGTTGTGAAAGCCATAGCCGGTGAGCCGGTTGAGGACGGGATCGGGGTTTTTGAGCTTGAGCGCCGGGAGTTTGGTTTCGACGAAATCAAGAACCGCCTCTTTGGTAGGTTCCAGGACGCAATCCAGGCGGCGCAGGACGGTGAGCGGGAGGATGACTTTGCCGTAATCGGCCTGTTTGTAGTCGCCGCGCAGGAGATCGGCGACGCTCCAGATGAAGTTGGCGAGTTCTTTGACTTTTGCAGTTCGCGGCATTGACGTGCTCCTGTTTTGGATATGGGCCACAAGAAACCGCCCCCCGGCCATTGACACCAGGGGGCGATCATGTTAGGATGATTTTCGCCGAGCGTCTGCATCGCCTTGGCCAATGCCCCAGGTGTTGATTGCACTGTGGGGCAGTTTGTTTTCTTGTGACGGTTTCAGTATAGATCAGGTTGATCTAAATGCGAAATTTATCAGTTTTGAGCTTGATCAAACTCTTTCAACTGTTGGCCTGATACAATCCGGTAAAGTGCCCCCAAACCCCCATCCCCAAGATTTTGAGAAGATACCTTGGAGCGCTGTTATGCTATAATGCCGGTAACAAAACACCCCAAGCGAAAGGAGGTGAAAGAAAGGGCGACTACGCAACTATCCGATTGTAAAAATTCCCCAAAAAGCATTACAAAAAATCCAATCCAAGAAAAGAGAGGGGTTCGATGAAAACTTACTTACGTTGTCTCAATGGGGTACTCTTGTTGGCTTTGCTGCTGCCGGGCGTGGGAAGTCCAGTGTGGGCGGCGCAACCAAAGACGACGGTAACGGCGCTGGTGGCGCTGAAAGGGGTGGCGGAGCGGGCAGCCGATGCGTTACAAGCGTCACTCTGGGCCGTTGAAGCAGAACCGGTCCCCGTTTCGGATGTGGAGCAAGCGGCGGCGAGTCCGCATACGGCCTCGCCGCTGTTCATCGAGAACGTCGGGCAATTCGCCGAAGGCGCGCGCTTCCAGATGTTCGGCGGCGACGCGCTCTGGCTGGCCGACGACGCCCTCTGGCTCACCGTCCTCGAACCGGAAAGCGCAGAAGCACAAACCACATCACGCGACTTCCAAAATCCAAAATCCAAAATCCAAAATCAACCGCCTCGTTCGGGCGTCAACCTGCGCCTCAGCTTCCCCAACGCCAACCCCAACCCGCGCCTGGAACCGTTCGACCGCCTGGACACGACCGTCTCCTATTTCAAAGGCAGCGATCCCGCCGGCTGGCATTCCGCCGTGCCGGTGTGGGGCGGCGTGCGCTACGTGGACCTCTATCCCGGCATTGACCTGGAGGTGACCGGCGAGAACGGGCGCTGGGTGCAGCGCCTCCACGCCCGGCCGGGCGCGGACCTGAGCCAGGTGCAGTTGCGCGTCGAAGGCGCCGAAGCTGTGGAAGCGGATGGAATCGGCGGATTGCGCACCAGCACGGCGGCGGGCGAAGTTGGGCTGCCGCTGTTGCGCGTGGATGAGCCGACGGAAGCGGCCAACGCGCGTCTGAATGTGCAAGAGGTGGGCGCACGGACTTTTGATGTGGTGGCGCCGTTTATCGCGACATCCGGTGACGCTACATCGTCATTCTCCATCCATCAAATACAGGATAACCCTTCACAGTTGATTTACAGCGCCTATATAGGCGGAGATGATTCTCTATGGAATTGGGATATCGCACTAGATACAGTGGGCGCGGCTTACACCATCGGCGAAACCGCAGCTTCGGATTTCCCCAACAACGTTGGGCTTTTCGATACCACTCTGGCCGGCCCTGGACATTTTCTACTCAAGGTAGCCCATGGCGGCGCCGTCCTGAGTTATGTGATCTTCCTGGGGGAGAACATTTACCTGACGAGCGTCGCGGTGAATAGAGATGGCGCGGCCTACGTTGTAGGCGATACATCCGATTATGCGAGTTTTCCTGCGTCGGGTTGGTTTGGCGCGCCTCCTGATGACCCATATAACGAGACCTTTGTGGCCAAGGTGTCGCCGGATGGCAGCGCATTGAACTATGCTAAGTTCTTGGGTGGTACAGGCGGGGGGGATAGTATTTTTGATATGGTCGTGGATGAGGAGGGCGCTGCCTACATTTGCGGGGTTACCATGTCTGACGACTTTCCCACAGCCAATGCTTATGACGACACATTGGGAAACGACGACGGTATTCCAGAACTTAGCGACGCCTTTGTGACCAAAGTCAATCCCGATGGCAGCGCTTTGGAATTCTCTACATTTCTGGGTGGCAATGCCGGTTCTGAGCGGGGTCTAGCAATTGCCATAGATGCAAACAAAGCGGTTTATGTCGTCGGCCACGGCGTGAACTATGATTTCCCCACCACTCCGGGCGCTTACGATACAACTTACAACAACAACGATGGATTTTTGGTTAGAATGACCCCCGATGGCAGCGATTTGGAGTATGCAACTTTTATTGGCGGCACCAATGGTGATTTTGGCATCGCCGTGTCCAACCGTGAAGCCGTCGTCGTGGGTATGCGCGGTTGTTCCGGCGAGTTTACAACTACGCCAGGAGCCTTTGACGCGACTTGTGAAGGCGATGGAGATTTCGCGATTAAGCTATCTTCAAACGGCGGTTTTGCTGTCTATAGCACGTTTATGGATGCTGCAAGGATAGACCCCTTTGGCGGGGTCGCCGTTGACAATGCCGGCGCGGCATACTTTGTCGGATCACCTGACTCTGCCGATTTTCCTTTTACGGATAACGCCTACGATACCACGTACAATGGCGGCGACCACGATGGTGTCATCGTTAAATTGCAGCCCGATGGCCGCGCCCTGACATACGCATCGTTCTTTGGCGGCGATGGGGACGATTATATCAGCGCTCTTGCAGTAGACAGAAATGGCATAGTTCATGTAACAGGGGCCACCCATTCAAGCAACTTTCCGGTTACGCCAGGTGCGCTTAACAGCAGCGCCGATGCCGGACTGTTTATTGCGAAACTGAACGTCAGCAGCTTCCTAATGTCCGGCCCGTTCCTTACGGCCACGCCGCTTTCGCTCGACGCCGATGGCGTCGCTACGGCAACTGTAGCACTGGTCAACGCGCCGGTGGGGCACGAAGTGCGCATCTTCTCACATCGAAACGGCGTGGATCTTTTCGACAACCCCGTTGGGGTGGTGGATGGCGGCGGACGGTTCACGACCACAGTGCGCTCCGCGGCGCCCGGCGTAGCGGCTTTTCGCGCAGAGAACCTGACCACCGGACAGTTTTTCGCCGCATCGGCGCGGGTGACGTTCACCGGCGAGGACGGCGGGCCGCCGCCGTTGCCGCCCGGCGGCGATTTCCCCGTTGAGATTGTGTCAGTTGAATCAACCCTGCCTCTGGACGCTCGCTATTTCCAGGGATTGGATGCCATCAACCGTATTGAAGTGATTGTGGACTGGAAAAATACCATGGCCGGCAGTTTGCACTATCTCCTTAACGGGCAAGAATTCACCATCCAGGCGCATGCAACGGCTACCACGACTTTCATTATTGAAAACTTCGATATGGGCAAGCAACTCAAGGAAGGTCTCAACTCCCTGACCTTCATCGCGGTCAACCCACTTGGCGGACAATCTAACCCCGTGGCTTTCTCACCGCGCTTGATGGCCACGCCGGACTGGCTAAAAGGGTTGTTGGAATCCGGGATGCTCGACAAACTTTCTTTCCTCAGTGTCACTGCTACCAACAGCTTCTCGATTCCGAAAGACCCTTGGGAAATTGAGGGCGGTCCGGTAAAAATAGAAGCCGGATTTGAAGGGAAATACGGCGTGTCCCTGCGGTGCGACGAAGTCGCCTCTTTCGAAGTTAAGGGCAGCGCCGATCTCTCAGCCGAGCTCAAGTCCATTACGTTAGGAGGAATCCTTGAAGCCAGCGGAGGATTGACGGCCAAAGCGGTAGAATGCTGGATTCCGACGGCTGAAGGTAACGTCAAAGTCACAGCAACACTCTATGGACAGAAGGAGTGGCCGGCGGTTATTCTCATTGCTGAGTTCATCAATCCGGCAGCCGGAGCTGCTTTGGAACATGTGGTAGGACTCATCGGGGTTGGCCTGGATGCAACGGAGTTCCTCGGAAAAGTCTACGTCCGTGGCGAGATAGGCGGGTCCCTCGGTAGCGAATGGTTATTCATCCCCCAAGATCCCTATCTTGAGTGGAAAAACTACACGGTTGAATTCACCCCCAAACTCAGCGCTGGATATGAGTTTGATCAGTTAGGAATGAAGTTTAAAGCGTATGTAGCTGTAAAAGGCAATGCATCACAGACGATCCCCACCATCAGAGACTTTTCATTGAATAAGTGGAACGAACTGTCATTTGGCGGTGGAGTTGGGTATAGCTTTAAGCCGCCGTTGCAGCAATGCACCTACGATCGCGAGTACGAAATAACCTGGACTTACACTCCTGCGACGGATAAATGGGAACAAGAATCTGAACTGATCATATCCAGAGATTGCGAGATTTTCTCGCGGCAATCCGCGCAGAACTACGCGGTCTTCCGCGCCGCGCCGACTTCGGCGCAGGCGTTCGCGCCGCATGATTCCGGCCCAAGCCGCCTGTCGGCGCAGGCAACGGTCACCAGTGTGCTGGTGAGCAACGTCTACACGTACACCGAACCGTCGCTGGCGGTCAACGCGAATGACGACGCGCTGGTGTTGTGGGTTCACGACGACCTCGGTAAGCCCAATCTCCAGTCGTTGGAGCTCTACTTCAGCCGCTGGAACGGCGCAAGCTGGAGCGCGCCGGCAGCCCTGACGAATGATTCGATGATGGATGGCATCCCGCAGGTGGCCTGGACGAACGACGATCGCGCTGTGGCCGTCTGGTCGCGCTTGAACGGAGTGCAGCCGATCGAGGCCGGGTGGGATGCCGCGACGGCTCAGAAAATTGAGATTGCGACTGCGGTATACACAGCAGCTACCAACACCTGGTCGCCGGCGACGCTGTTGACCACCAACACCGCCCTTGATCTCAAACCGCAGCTGGCGCGCAACGGCGCCGGCGAACTGCTGGCGGTCTGGCGGCAGAACGCCGCCGGCCTGCTCGGCGGCAATGACGCCAATCCTGATCAGATCGTGGTTGCGGTCTATGACGGCGCCTGGAGCGCGAATGTGGCGGCGGTCTCGGACATCCCCGGCCTGGTGGATCTGACCGCCGGCTACGGCGACAACGCCGCGACCATCGCCTACACCAGCTACGTCACGCCGACCGGCCAGCCCACACCTACTTTGCAGCTTTTCACCGCTGCGTGGAACGGTGCGAGCTGGGCCGCGCCCATACAGCGCACCGACGACAACCTGGGGCATACCAATCCGCAGGTGGTCTACAACACGCTGAACCAACCGCTGCTCGTCTGGCTGGCCGGCAGCGAGCTGCGCCTGCGCAACCTGACCACCACCGCCAACGCGGCGCTGCCGCTGGACCTGGCCGCCACGATTGACACGTTCCGCATCGCGCAGGACGCGGACGGCAACATCGCTGCGGTTTTCACCGCGCAGGGCGCGCAACGCGACCTCTACCTGTCCTACTACGACGAGGCGCACAACCTCTGGGGCCGCCCCACGCCGCTGACGAACGACCGCGCCAACGAGGACTATCCCTCCGCCGGGCTGGACTCGACCGGGCGGCTGCTGCTGAGCTACAGCGCCGCCGCGACCTACTCCGTCACCCGCACGATGACGCTCTCCGGCACGAGCGCGATCATCACTTACACCGTCCCCGTCGAGGGGCAGACCGACCTGCTGACCCTGTCGCACGTCTTCAGCGACAACCTCGCCCTGAACGACGGCGACCTGGTCACGTCCGACGCCTATCCTGCGCCCGGCGACACCGTCGCCCTCAGCGCCACTGTGCGCAACAGCGGCGACCGCGCTTTGGATGGCGTGAGCGTGGCCTTCTACCACGGCGACCCGCTGGCCGGCGGCGACCTCATCGGTAGCGCAGCGTTAGCGGCGCCGTTGGCCGCCGGGTTCACGGCAACCCTCGGTATTTCGTACACCGTGCCGCTTGGCGGCGTAGCACATCCGCTCTACGCTGTGGCCGATTCCGGGAACGCGATCGTGGAATTCGACGAGAACGACAACGGCGCAACCCTGGCGGCGTTCGGCCCAGACCTGGAGATCGTCGCTGAGGTGGATGACTGGGGCGGCGACAACGTCGGGCTGCGCACGCGCATCCGCAACCTGGGGGCGACAGCCGCGCCGGCGGCAACGCTCGCCTTCTACCGCGACGCACTCACCGGCACGCTCGCCGTGACGGACGTCGTGCCCTCGCTGGCGGCGGGCGAAACGCTCACTCTGACCACGCCCTGGAGCTTCGGCGCGCTGCCGGCGGGATCGTACCCGCTGGCAGCCGTAGTCAATCACAACCAGGCCGACTTCGCCGAGGCGGTCACGGCCAACAACGCCGTCGCCTTTACCCTGGACGTACTCCCCGACCTGATGGTCACGCCCTACGCCTTGTGGACCGGCCCGATAACCGGATCCAGCGTAACGATCACCGTCGCCCTGTACAACCTCGGGACGATCGCGGCGACCAATGTGGACGTGGCCTTCTACAGCAGCCCGGTCTTCACCAACAGCACGCGCCTGTTCACCCGCACCGTCCCGTTGCTGGCCCCGGCTGCCATGACCGTGCTCACCGGGACAGCCGCCGGGTCCTTACGTCATGGTCTCTTTGTCCTGGTGGACCCGGCTTACACTCTCGCCGAGACCACCCGCCTCAACAACGTCGCCTTCATTCAAAACGGCGAATCCGGCAAAGCCATCTACCTGCCCCTGGTGCTGCGCACCGCTTAACTCGTTTCTTCAACGAAAGTGGGGCAGACTTTTTGTCTGCCCCACTTTTTTCGGATCGCCGGCATTGACACGAACGCCAGGAGGTTTCTCAGACCACACGCGCTGTTGGGCGCAAGGCCTCGGGAATATCAGTCGCGATGTCCACGTGCAATGCGTCACGTTTGTCAGCGATACTGCCTGACGACGGATAAGCTCAGGTGCGCCGCGACTTGTCCACCGGGCCTCATTTGAAAGGCTGCTGACACAACCCAATCGCGTCCTGGCACAAGGCGCGAAACATCATCGCCGGCAGCGCGTGTTGGACTCAGCCCATATACCTTTTTTACGATAACAGCTCAAAGCTATTCACTGTCGTCATATACCCAAGAACTCGATGGATTATACCGTTGAGGCGCCACTTCAAAAAACGATATTAGTTGCCATTCCTCTGCACCTATTTTGCTCATATTAGGTATCTTCTCGAAATCTGGGGGTGGAAGTTTGGAGGTGGGCTGCGTCCACCTCCAAACTCCCACTTCTCCTTTTTTTATTGTAGCGACGAAGTTTTGGGATTGGATTTGATGAAT
>DAOUFX010000281.1:0-4255 GCA_034429675.1 Anaerolineae bacterium
TTTCGCACACGGTACGCCGTGTGCGAAAAACACCTTTCTTAATCTCTGATCTCTTTTTCCAGCGGCGCGAAGAGGGCATCGGCGCCTTCCGGCCCCGCAACGACAGCCCAGCGCTGGCCGTCGTCCAGCCCGTAAACGCCGGTGCGCAAAATGGCGGCGGCTTCGTTCTGCTCCGGGGAGAGCGGGAAGACGTGGCGTTGCACCAAAACGTCGCCGGGCTGCCAGTAAGCCGTGGGGATTCCCAGGCCATCGGCTCCGCCCAGCGCCGCGCCGTCCACCGTGAGCAGATGCGCAAAAATGGAAACCGGCCGGGCCGCCGGGTAGTCCGTGACCCGCCACCACGTGGCGATGTCCAGCCCCGCTGCGTTGCGCTCGACGGTCAGGCCCAGAAATGCGAGCGGGCCGTCGAGTTGCTGCGACGCGGGCGCCGGGGCCTGTGAACGCAGTTGCGCGGGCGATGTCTCCGCCGGCGCCGGCCACGCCCCGGTGAGCGGCGGCGCGGGCGCAACGGCGGAGCGGTAGACGGCAAACGCCGGGACATCGCGGTAAGCCCGTTGCCGGTAAACCAGCTTCGCCGTCTCCAGGCGCCGGGCCATGAACGGATCGTTGATCGCCGGCGCGACGGTGTACAGTCGCGCCGCGAGGCTATCCGCGCCCCACGCCCCGTGCAGAACGTAGACGCCTGCCGCGGATTGTCCGGCGGCCAAACCGGCAGGGAAGACCCAGCTCTGCGAACAATCGAAAGCGATCTGGCGCACGCCGGCCCGGGCGAATCCCCCGGCGAGGGCGGCGGCATCCAGCGGTATCGTCGGCGTGATGCACTGCGCGACCCAGGCCACCGCGGTCTCTTCGGCGGCGACGTGGTAGTAGCGCAGCGCCCCCGCAATGACAGCGTCCGGGTCGCGCCGGCGAAACCAGTCGTACATTTCCGGGTCGGCCAGCGGGATACCGTCCAACACCGTCGCGCCGATGACGTAATCGCCCGGCGGAGGCGCGAGCCGGCCGGGGAAAACCGCAGGGGCGCCGGCGACCGGCAGCGGCGTGAGCCCGGTATACGTCACGCCGTAGGCCGCGGGGTCATAGAAGACAAATCCCGCCAGTTGAACGCTCCCCAGCCCTCGCGCCTGCTGGTACCGCGCCAGCTCCTTGTACCCCTGCCCCCAATCCGTGTTGGAATCGGCCAGATAGCGCCACCCGTTCTCCTTGCCGACCACCTCGTTGAAGAAGGTCAGGTAGTGCGGCGCGATCAGAAACGTCCCGGCAACTTGCCAGAAGAGCAAGGCGAGAAGCGTGAGGGTTTGGATTTTAGATTTTGGATTTTGGATTTTGGAGAGGAAATGTGAAACGTGAAACGTGAAACGTGAAGCGTGAGGGGAGTAGACGGTAGACGGTAGACGGTAGACGGGGACAGAGGGATGATCCGCCGAATCGCTCCCCCGCTCACCCGCTGACTCGTTGACACCCTCACCCGTTCTCCCTCTCTCCCCCTCTCCCGCTCTCCCGCTTCCCCGCTTCCCCACCATCTGCCCGATCCCCACGTACAAAAACGGCAGCACCGGCAGCAGATGACGGTAGCCGATGTTGAAGGGACTGAAGAGGGCGGCGGCGATGAAAAGCAAAGGGAAGAGAAGGAGAGGAATTTTGGATTTTGGATTTTGGATTTTGGAGAGGAAACGTGAAACGTGAAGCGTGAAACGTGAAAACAGCGACTTTCGACTTCCGACTTCCGACTCCCGATCCGAAACTTGCAACTTGGTTACTGTCATAAAATATTCGCCATAGTTTGTCTCAGCGTACTTGAGCAAGTTCCCCCCCCCCTTTAATTCCCCCCCAATGGGGGGGAGGAAAGACTCTATCGCGCGCAATCCCCCCCGTTGGGGGGATTAAGGGGGGGCCGTCTTGGCGTCAGGCGCGGCGAATACTTTAAGACACTAACCAACTTGCGACTTGCAACTTGCAACTTCCTCGCAATTGCCCACCCCCCCAACAACAACACCGGCAGCGGCGTCTTGAGCGCAAAGGCGACCGGGAAATAGTACCACCAGCCGTGGGTGCCGTTCTGACCGAGCAGGAACGTCTCGCGCCCGGCGGTGAGGTTGGACTGCAGCCTCAGCCAGCGTTCGATGTGGCTTGCTGCCGGGAGAGGCAATACGCCGCCCGCGATTTGGGGCAGCGGGCGCAGTTCGAAGCCGTAGAGCGCCCACAGAAGCAGGCCCGCGACGGCGACCATGCCGGCGTAGGAGAGCGCCCGGCGCACGAAAACGGCCGGCAACGGGCGGGGAACGGGATGCGCGGTGGGGTTCAGCAACAGCAGGACGCCGTTGACCGGCAGCAGCAGCAGCGCCGTCAATTTCGCTCCCTGCGCCAACCCCAGCAACAGCGCCGCCTGCCACCATCCCCACCGGGAAGGGCGGCGGAAATATTCCGCGAGCGCCAGCGTCGCCCAAAAAATGAACGCCGTCGCGCCCATGTCGGTGGTCGCCAGGCTGCCGTGCGCCAGGAGGTTGGGATCGAAGGTGAAAAGCGCCAGCGCCAGCAATCCGGCCCGCGCCCCGCCGAGCCGGGACGCCCAACGGCAGACCGACGCGGCCAGCAACAGGGTCAGCCACGCGACGGGGATGCGGCACGCGACGATCACGCGATCCAGCGGGCGATACGCCAGCACGGTGGCCTGCGCCGCAGCGATAAGGTCGCCGCCGGCGTAGCCCGCAGCTTGCTCCGGCGGCGCCAGATCGGGCACAAAGAACAACGGCCACGCGAAAAGAGCTTTCGCCAGCGGGGTATGTTCGTCGAACAGGCGCAAATGGCCGGTGCGCAGGTATTCGTAGCCGCTGGTGATGTGGAATCCCTCGTCAATGGTGGCCGACAGGGACGTGGCCGCGCCGAGCAGCTGCGCGAAAGCGACCCACAGGAGCAGAATGGCGACGGCGCGACGCCCGGCGTTCACGGCTGGCGCACCTCGACCGACCCCACGATGATCCGGTCGCCGGCCACGACGCCCTCCGCGAGGACGGGCAGCCGTTGCAGATCGGGGTAGGTGTAAGCGCCGACCTGCATCCAGTACGTTCCCGGCGGCGTCTCCGGCGGGAGGGGCCAGGCGTGACGTTGCACAATGATCTGCCCGGTCCGCCATTGATCCATCGGCACGCCCAACCCGTCGCCCACCGCCGCCGGGGCGCCGTCGCCGTTCAGCAGGTGCGCCATCAGCGAAAGCATCTGCGCGTGGAGAGCGCCCACTTCCCAGTACGTTTGCAGCACGAGAGTCTGGCCGGGTTGAGCGGTGGAGGGCTCCAGTCTGTAGCCCAAAAACCGCAACGTGTCGCTCAACGCGACCGGCGTAGCCAGCGCCGCGCCGGTTTCCATCACCTGCGGCGGGGGCAGGGAAGCCGGAACTACGTGCACGGTTCCGGTCACAACGCCGGCAAGCGCCGGAACGTCGAACCACTCGTAGACGGCAAAAGGCGGCGCCAGCCCGCGCTGCTTTTGTTCGTAGGCCAACCGCGCCAGGCGCGCTTCGGGCAGCAGCGCCGCGTCGCGCGCCGCCACGTACCAGCCGTTTCCGGGCGGAATGAGCCAGCTTTGGGCGCAGTCAAACGTGAAAACGTCCAGGTCGTCGCGCCCAAACCCCGCGACGATCATCTCGCCGGACAGCGGGGTGGCCGGGACGGTGCATTGCGCGACCCAATCGGCGGCGGGGCCGGCCGGGACATCGTAGACAAACATCGCGTGCCCGACGCGCTCGCGCGGCTCAAGGTGACGGAAATAGTCGAACATCTCGGCGTCGGCGATGGCAACGCCTTGCAGTTGCGTGCTGCTGATGGCGTACACGCCCGGCGACGGCGCGAACCGTTGCGGCAACACGGGCGGGGCATCGGGCCACGGCGGCAACGGCGTGTAGTCCAGGCCGTAAGCGCGCGGATCGTTGAGCGTGAACTGGCTGAGGCTAAATTCAGTGATGCCCGCTTCGTCCAGATAGCGCCGCAACGCCTTCCAGGTCTGCCCCCAATCCAGATTGGAGTCCACCAGATAACGGTACCCGCCGTCCACGCCGCCTGCAAAAACATTGAAGTAAGCCAGATGCCAGGGGAAGAGGCGCAGGGTGACGGTGGCGTGGCACAGGAGTAAGGCGTAGAGGATGAAACGTGAAACGTGAAACGTGAAGTTCGTAATCCGTAATCCGTAATCCGCTGACCCGCTTCCCCGCTCACCCGCTTCCCCGCTCTCCCGCTTTCCCACTCCCCTATTCCCCCACTCC
>DAOUFX010000282.1:0-9175 GCA_034429675.1 Anaerolineae bacterium
GCGGGGAAGCCGTGCCGGGCTGCGGCGACGCCGGGATCGAATCCGCCGCGCTGTGCGGCTCACGGTGGGACGGGGAAGAAGCCTGGCGCGCCGGCGCGCAATCAGAACGCGCGTAAGCACGGGTTCTACGCCTCTTACGAAGCGGCGGGGATCACAATTGACGCCGTGCTGGCCGATCTGGCGGCCAAGCAGGCGGCGCTTTCGGATTACATTGAACGACGCCTCACGGCAGAAGATGCCGATATCCCCGCGATTTCGCACCTCTTTGAACTCCACGCACAGACAGCCTCACGGCTTGGAAGATTGCTGCGCGACAAGCGCGCTCTTACCGGCGAGGCAGCGGATGGCATTGCCGGCGCCATCGCACAGGCTCTGGACGAATTGGCCACAGAACTACAGGCGGATATCTGATGGGCGTGGGGGAAGAAAGGCTGAAGTCAGTCGTAAAAGCGATTCTGCGGCGGAAACGGATAACGCCGCGACCACAAGGGCTTCCGGCAGATTTGTACCGGAGGCTGGAGGAAGCGCTGTTGGTCTGCGGGCCAACGTGCAACCAGTCGCAGACGCGGGCGCTGTTTGTGGATGAGCGGCTGCATCCCTGGTACAGCCAGGTCCCTGAGGCGGACAACCCCGCCGACCGGACGCGCTCCTTGATTGACGCGCTGTACGACCGCCAGGCGACGCAAGGGCTCAGCGCGTTGGAATTGCTCCTGTATGTGCTGCAAGAGCGCACCGATCCCGGCGACGCCTGCTACGGGCAGTTGGGCAGCCTCATCGAGGAGTTGCGGCGCAATGGCGCGTAGATATGGGCCAGTTGGCGGCAGCGCTCCGGTATTGGCTTTCCGACATCGGCCATTTTTCGCGCCTGGTGCTGAATCGCCCCTTGCGGCAATACCAGCTCGAACCGGCGCAAGCCATTCTGGACAGCGTGCTGCACGGGCGCGGCGAGACGTTCGCGGTCATGATGTCGCGGCAGTCGGGGAAGAACGAGCTGAGCGGGCAGATCGAGGCGTACCTGGTGAACCTGTATCAACGGCGCGGCGGGCAGATCGTGAAAGCCTCCCCCACCTTCAAACCCCAGACCATCAACTCGATTTTGCGGCTCACCGACCGGCTGAACAATCCCTGGAATGCCAATCAATGGCGCCGGCGCGAAGGGTATATGGTCGAATTGCATAACGCGCGGGCGCTGTTCTTCTCGGCCGAACCGAACGCGAACGTGGTCGGGGCGACGGCGTCGCTGCTGCTGGAGGGCGACGAGGCGCAGGACATTGACCCGTTCAAGTGGAGCAAGGACTTCAAGCCGATGGGAGCTTCGACCAACGTGACCACGGTGCTGTGGGGCACGGCCTGGACCAGCAATACCTTGTTGGCGCAGACGATCGCGATGTTGCAGGCCAAAACCGCGAAAGATGGCATCAAGCGGGTGTTCCTGGCGGACGCGGACAAAGTGGCGCGGGAAGTGCCCAACTACGGGTTGTACGTCGCCTCCGAAGTGGCGCGCCTGGGTCGCGATCATCCCCTGATCCGCACGCAGTATTTCCTCGAAACGATTGACGCCGAAGGCAAATTGCTCAATGCCGATCTGCTGGCCTTGCTGCGCGGGGATCATTCCCGTCGGACGGAACCGGAGCCGGGCAAGCGCTACGCTTTTCTGCTGGATGTGGCCGGCGAGGACGAGCAGGAAGGGACGGCCATCGAGCGGGCGTTGCTCGAAAACCCCAAGCGCGACGCGACCGCCCTCACCATTGTTGAGTACGAGCTGCGCGCCGGCGCGCTGCCGGTTTACCGCACGGCGACCCGACATCTTTGGATCGGGACGCCGCACGCGGCGCTCCACGACCGGCTGCTGGCGCTTTACCAGCGCTGGCGCCCCACCCACTTCCTCGTGGACGCGACCGGCGTGGGCGCGGGCCTGGCCTCGTTTTTGCGGCGCAGCATTGACCGGTCGGAGACGATCGCGTACCAGGCCGGGCAGAGCGTGATCCCGGTTGAGTTCAGCGCGGCCGTGAAAAGCGACCTCGGTTGGGGATTGCTCGGCATCATCGGCACGGGGCGGCTGCGGGATTACGTCAACGACCAGGCCGCCGATACGCGGCAGTTTTGGTATGAGGCCGGGGAATGTGAGAAGGAGATTCGGCCCGGTCCGGGGAAGTTACTCAAATGGGGCGTGTGGGAGAGCCCGGCCTACGACGGGCTGGTAGCGCGCGGCCACGATGATCTGCTGGTGGCCTTGTCGCTGCTGACCGTGTTGGAGAAGCATCTGCCGACCTGGACCAACACGGAGAGTTTCAGTGTGACGACGCCCGACCCGATGGAGGCAATTGACCATGCCGCTTGGTGAGACCCTGGCGAAGTTCCTATTTCCTGGCTTGACGCGAAAGCTCTACGAGGCCAACGCCAAACTGGCGAGCATCTCAGCTCGAGTTGATGACGATCCCGGATGGGGGAATCTTAACGCGGCTCCCGGCGACCGGCCTTACTCAGAGTTTTACGCCGATCTCGAAGACGCGCTGGAGGCCTGGCGCAAGAATTTCCTGGTGCGGCGGATTGTGAACCTGACGCGCTCGTATGTGGTGGGCAAGGGCATCGCGTTTGGCAGTCGCGACGCCGGCGTGGCGGATTTTGTCAACGCTTTCTGGACGCATCCCAAGAACCAGATGGAACGGCGCCTGGGCCCGATTTGCGATCAACTGACGCGAGATGGGGAGTTGTTCCCGATTCTGTTCACCAACCACCTCGACGGGATGAGCTATGTGCGCTTTCGCACCGCGCGGCAGATCCGCGAGATCGAGACGCTGGCCAACGATTGGGAAGATGAGCGGGTGTACATCGAAACCACGCCGATCAGAGCGGCCAAGCGCTGGTACAGCGTGACCAACCCCGCATCCCACCGGCTCCTGGCAAACCATCATCTGAATCCGGTGATGCTGCATTGGGCGATCAACCGGCCATTGGATGCAACTCGCGGCGAATCCGATCTGACGCCGGTGCTGCCCTGGGCCAGGCGTTACCAGGAATGGCTCACCGACCGGGTGCGCTTGAACCGGCAGCGCACGCGACAAGCAATGATGGATGTGGAGATCAACGACGATACCCAGGTGGAAACCAAGCGCCAGCAATTGCGCCATTCCAATCCGGTCGAGGCGGGGATTTACGTCCACGGACCTGGGGAAAAGGTGACGTATCCCTCATTGAAGATCGAGGCCGGGCAGGCCGAGGACGACGGGAAGGCGCTGCGCCTGGCGGTGGCCACCGGCGCGAACATCGGCATGCACTATTTGGGCGAGGGCCAGGGGACGAATTACGCGACGGCCAGGGAGATGGGCGAACCCACCGCGCGCTTTTACACCGACCGGCAACAAGAGCTGATCTGGATGCTGAGCGACCTGGTGACGCTGGCCTATCGCCGGTATTGCCTGGTGAGGGAGTTGCCGGCAACTGCCGATCTTCTCCTGCAGGCGAGTGTGGCCGAGGTGGCGCGCGAGGACAATGCGAATCTGGCCGTCGCGGCGCGAGACATCGCGCAAGCGCTGGCGACGATCGCGACGCAGGGGTGGATTGACGACGAGACGGCGCTGACGCTGCTGTTGAAGTTCGCCGGGGAGGCGTATAGCCGGGAAGATGTGTTGGGGATTTTGGCAGCGGCGAAGAGGGATTTTACCGCAAAGAGCGCAAAGGACGCAGAGGAAATACAAGAGGGTGAAGATGAGGCTCCGGCTTGATCCTGGCGATCAATCGCCAGTCTACGGGCACACGCCCCGTGAACGGGGCTTCCGGAAGCCCGTCTGCGGGCGTGATTTCGTAGCGCCGGCGTTTACGCCCGCGTGAAGGTGAGGACAAGGCGCGATGAATTATCGTTGGGCGAACGCCAACCCGAACCCGGATACGATTTGCGCGGCGTGCCTGGAGTTGATTGGGACAGTGTGGGAGGCGGATGCGGCGCCGCTGCCTCCGGTGCATCCGGGGTGTTTTTGTCTGGTGGTGCCCACGTCCGAGCCGGTGAGCCATCCGGGAGACGTGAGCGAGCTTTCGGAGGACGCGCAAAAGCGTTGGTTGTATCACGTGGTTTTTCTGCTGCGGCAGGGGTTGCCCATTCCGATCTTCCTGGAACCTCTAAGAATCGCGGCAGAAAAGTACATTCAGGATCATCCGCAGGAGGGGCTTATGCCTGAAACGAACGAGGAACGAGTGAGTTTGACCGGCAGCGTGACGCCGTTACCGGGGAAACGGTACGAGGTGACTTTTATTGAAGCCGGGAAGAACAAGAACGGGTGGGTGATGCCCGTGGAGGTGTTGGGGCGGCGCCTGGCGTTGTTCGAGGGCGTGCCGTGTTTGCTCAATCACGCCGATATGTGGATCGGCCCGGACGTGGAGAAGTGGGCGGCCACGCATCAAGACGCGGTGTTGGTTGACGATGCGGTCAAGACGACATTGCGGATCGCCGACACGCCCGCCGGGCGGGTGTTGGAGAGCATCTTCGATGCCTGGTTGGCCGACCGCGAAGCGGGACTGAGTGTCGCGCCGGTGGGAATCAGCGCGGATTTGTCGGTGCGGTGGGCGGACCGGGATAACCCGGATGCCCCGCGTGTGTGCGCCGACATTCTGAAGGTTTGGTCGGGGGATACCGTTCTGTTCCCGGCTGCCGGGGGCAAGGTAGAACGGGTGCTCAATTCATTGGTAGGAGGAACCATGACGAAGTTGGAAGGAATTCAAGCGCCGGCGGCCGAGGCTGCCGCGCCGGTAATGACTCCGGTGGAACAAGTTCCGGCCGGGAACGACGCCGTTTTGGCGCAGCTTTCTGCGCAGATTGGCGCGCTGACGGCTGAGGTGCAGCAATTGCGCCAGGCTCAGACTGATGCCGTCGCCAGCGCGGTGATTGACAATCCGCCGGCTGCCGGCATCCACGGGATGCGCAGCTCCCTGGATCAGGTTGAGGTCGCTTTGACGGCGCTGCTTTCGGGGACGCGGCCTCCGGCCGACGTGCATCCGCTGACCGGCATCCGCGAAGCCTACGTCTTGCTCTCCGGCGACTACGAGATGACGGGGATGTTCCACGCCGATCGCGTGACGCTGGCGGCCGTCTCGGCGGCCACGATGCCCAACCTGGTGGCAAACGTGCTCAACAAGGTGGTGGTGAATCGCTTCAATATGTATCCGCGCTGGTGGGAATCGGCCGTTACCGAGCAGGACTTCGGGAGTTTGCAGCAAATTCGTTGGATCACGTTGGGCGGGGTCGGGGAGCTCCCCACCGTCCCGGCCGGCCAGGCTTACGCCGAACTGACCTGGGGCGATCTGGCGCAGCGGGCGGACTTCGTGAAGAAGGGCGGCTACCTGGGAATCACGCTGGAAGCGATTGACAAGGACGACACGCAGCAAGTCGTTGCCGCTCCCGGCGCCCTGGCGCAGGCGGCCTGGCTGACGCTGGGCAAAGCCATCGCGGGGATCGCCACGGCCAACAGCGGCGTGGGGCCGAACATCTACTACGACGCCTCGAACCAGCGCGCACTTTTCCACGCTCTCAACGGGAATCTGGGAACCAGCGCCCTGAGCCTGGCGAGCTGGCGCGCCACCAAGATCGCGATGATGAAGTTGGGCGAGACGAACTCCGGGGAGCGCCTGGGGGCGGTGTTGCGGCCACGGCTGTTGTGGGTCCCGATTGATCTGGAGGATTTGGGGCTGGAGACTTTGGCATCAGAAGGCAAGCCGGGAACTGATCTCAACGATGTGAACGTGGATGCGGAAGGGGAGACGCGCGAGACGCGGTTGCGCAATGCGCGTAACCGGCTGGTGGTATGCCCGTTCTGGACGAGCACGGCCAACTGGATGGCCCAGGCCGACCCTGCGTTGTATCCAAGCATCGGGATCGGGTATCGCTACGGGCGCACACCGGAGATCTTCTCTGTGGCGTCGCCTACAGCAGGATTGATGTTCACCAACGACGTGCTGCCGGTGAAAGTGCGCTTCTTCTTCGCCACCGGCCCGATGGACTACCGAGGGCTCTTCAAACACAACGTTTAGGAGAGATTCACCACGGAGACGCGGAGAGCACGGAGAGTTTTTAAAGGGAAGAGAGCGGAAGGCGCGGGGACTATGCGACTATACGACTATGCGACTCCCCGACTTTTGACTTTCGACCTTCGACTTTAGACGCTTGAGGAGGCAGATTGTGGATCAGATTGCGATGACGTTTACGATTCCGGGGACGCTGGCGGCGAATCATACGTTCACGTTCAAGGCGCAGCGACCAATGCAGATTTTGGGGGTGAGCGCGGTGAATACGACGGCGAACGCCGGCACGATTATGGTGGGGACCAGCGCGGATGCTGACGGGTTCCTGGCCGCGAAGGCGTTTGGGGTGAGCGGCGCGCCGGCGGAGTATGAGAAGAAGCAATTCGACGGGGCGCTGTTGGCGAATCCCGGCAATGAGTATCCCGCCGTCGAAGACGGGGACGTGGTAAGCCTTACCATTACCGATCACGCCAGCCACATGGCGAACGTGTGCGTGGTCTTGTTCTGCGCGGCCTAAGATGGAGACGTTGCCGCGCAATTTTGACCTGGCCATGGCCGAGCTGGGCTTGAGCGGGCCGGTGTACCGCGTGGAGGAGGCGGGGGATGGCGGGCTGACGCTGCATCTCCCGGGCGGGGCGGTGGAATGGCGGCCAGGGGGGAAGGCGGAAGGCAGAGGGAAGAAGAAGGGGACTCGGACTGCGGAGGAGACGAAAGAGGATGACTTCACGGCGATTCCGTATGTGGGGCCAGAGATCGCGCGGGCGTTGCATGCAGCGGGCTTTGCGACGTGCGAAGACCTGGTGAAGGCGACAGACGAAGCGTTGTTGAACGTGGCGAGCGTCAGCGAGTTCACGTTGGGGAAGATTCGGAAGTACTTGCAGGAGCATTACATTGCGGAGAGTTGAAAGTCGCAAGTTGGCAAGTTGAAAGTTGCGGAGGGGAGAAGAGTAAGGTGCGACGCACTTGGGCTTACGCTCGATGACGGCGTCTGTGTTCGAGTGAGGATGTTGGCAGGCGTGAGAAGTGCGTTGCACCTGGTTGTTGAAAGTTGAAATTTGAGTACGCGCGTACTCAAGAAAGGGGAGTGAAACCATGCATTTGAGTTTGAAGCCAGAAGATGTTGTGCGGTTGAAGACGGCCCTGATTGGGCTGATCTTGGTGTGTCTTTCCATCGCGGGGAGTGTGGTGGTGGATTTTGTGTCGGGGATCGGCGAGCAGGGTATCAGCCCGCTGCCTACCCCGGAGTTGTTCAACGCAGAGACGCTGAGGCGCGGAGACGCAGAGGGAGAAGCGGGGATGATTGAGCGTGTTGAAATCGAGGCGATTTGCACGGGGGCCGATGGGAGCGCGGGAGCAGTGGCGTTCAGTGCGCCGGTGGCCGGCGAGGTGCTGGCAGTCAATGTGAGTTACGTTGGCGACGATCCGGCCACGACTGACGTGAGTTTGACGGATGAGAATGACCCGGCCGGCGAGTTGATTGTGAACCGGGCGAACGTGGCCGCAGACGTTAAGCTGTATCCCCGGCGCGCGCTCAATGACAATGTGGGCGGCGCGTTGACGGTCTACGGGGAATACGTAGTTCATGGGCGGCTGAAGCTGGTCGCGGCCCAAGCGAATAACGGCGACAAGATCAAAGCGGTGGTATGGCTGCGACGTTAGCCGATCTGCGCGATCGCGTGGAGCAGGTGTTGGAAGATGCCGGCAACACGCATTGGACTACGGGCGCGCTCGATGAGGCGATCCGGTTGGCGCTGGACGAGTTTTCGCAGGTGCAGCCGCACCGCGCGGTGGGGGCGGTGACGCTGGCGGTAGCCGGGCGCGAGGTCAGTCTGGCGTCGCTGCCCCCGCTGCTGCACGTCGAACGGGTGTGGTGGGAGTACGTCGCCACAGATTACCCTCCGGCCTGGCGCAGGTTCGAGGAATGGCCGGGGAAGAATCTATGGATTGACGACGGGTTGGAACCCCAGGCCGGCGACGTGGTAAGAGTTTTCTACACCGCGCGGCATACCCTGAACGGTCTGGACGCGGCGACGGAAACGACGTTGCCGGACGACCAGGCGAGCCTGATCGTGGTCGGGGCCACGGGGCACGCGGCGCGCAGCCGCGCGCTGAGCGTGGCGGACCGGGTGAACGTAGACGGCTGGACTTCGCAGCGCATGAACGAGTGGGGCGAGCTGCAACTGCGTGACTTTCGGAATGGCCTGGCGCGGCTTTCGCGCCAGGCAGCGGCGCGGGCGGCGGGAATTGCAACGACGCCGGCGCTCGACCGATGGGAAAATGGAGGCTGGTAGCCAATGGCGGTCAAAGTCTGCGAATTCGTCCAAACGACTTTTAAGAACGCCGGCGTGACGCACTACGACCACGACGGCGACTACTACTCCTCCGAAAACCTCTACCTCGACCAGACCAAGACGCGCCTGCGCCTGGCTCCGGCCTGGTCCAATCAGGTGTTGCTGCCGCAGGACTGGCTCTACAAGCACGCGGCGGTCTTCATCAGCGCGGGATACTTTGGCGTTTACGCCTTCATCGGGCAGAACTACAACACCAACAGCGTGCAGGTTTTCTACATCACCAGCTTGCTCGAAGATGACTTTTATGTGAAGACCACCAATGTGACCGGAAACGTGGCCGGGAAGGCGAAACGCAACGCGGTTTACTACAACGGCAGAGTCTACCTGATCAGCACCTCCGGCGTGTGGGCCGGCGCGCACACTGCGACGACCTACAGCCAACTCTATGCCGGCAACGACGCCCGGATTCTGGCCGTTGTTGAGAACGAGGTCTATATGCTCCGCGCCAACGGCGCTGTGATGCGGTTGAATGCCGCTGAAACGGCCTTCGAAGCTTACTACACGCCGGCGCATCCGCTCGATCCGCAATTCCTGACGCATTTCCGCGGCTACATCCTCTATGCCGCCAGCCGGCCTGACGGCAGCCTCGACATCTACCGGCTCAACTCGGCCGGCATCTCCGAGATCGCCAGCGTGGCGGGATCGGGGCGTTATCTGGCTTACGGCTCGCTCTTTGCCGTTCACGACGACAACTTCTACTTTTCGCCGGGCATCCAGCGCGCCAGCGAGCTGATCTGGGGCGGCAGCAACGCCGACTCGATCATGCTCTATGAATTCAACGGCAGCCAGATTGCGCTGATCGCCGAGACCCC
>DAOUFX010000283.1:0-3441 GCA_034429675.1 Anaerolineae bacterium
TCTTCCCCCTTTTGTTGAGATGATACCTTTCGCGCCGCTTGCGGTATTGCGTATTCACATTCACAATTTTAAATCAGGAGGTTCACGATGTTCGATCAGAAAATTGGGAAGATAGGGCTGGCTCTTTTGGCCGCGGTTTTGCTTCTCGTTGCCGGTTGTTCGTTGACACCGGAGATGACCTATCAGGGGCGGCTGACCGACGCCGGTGGCAATCCCTTGAACGGCCAGCACCAGATGCGTTTCCGGTATTACGACAAAAGCGACGGCACGGTGCCCATCTACACCCAGACGAAAACCGTGCAAGTCACCGACGGGCTGTTTGACATAGTCATCGGGCCGACGGATGCCGGCGCGACGCTTTCGGCGGAGGTGCTCAGCCAGCCGGTCTGGATCGAGGTTGAGGTGGCCAACGGCGTCTACACCGAGACGCTCTCGCCGCGGCAGCGGCTTTACGGCGCCCCTTATGCTTTTACACTGATGCCCGGCGCCGTCATCTCCGACGACCTGGATTCCCTCCTCTACGGCGGCAACGGCGTGAAGGCCGTGTTGACGGTAGGGGACGGGTATGAATCCGGTGGGAGTGCCACTGCGTTACCCGCGCTGCGGGTAGTGGGCGAGACGGGGCTGGAGGTGTCGGGTTTTCCCGGCGAAATGCCGGGTTCGGGGATAGTCGGCCTCATCACTTCGGACCTTTCCGACGCTGGCAGCGACCTGTTTCTGAAAAGCCGCGACGCGATCTGGGTTTTTCTGGATACGGACGATAACCAGGATTCGAGCTTTTCGGTGACCAACGGGGAGGGCATGAACATCTGCACGATGTTGGAGAACGGGGATTTGAACTGTACGGGTGATATTACCGGAAACGTTCTTCGCACGACGGCGCAAGTCGGCAACGACACGCGCGCGTTCTACGGCGTGCAGAGCCCCCAGCCCTGGATGGAAGACTTTGGGACGGCGCAACTGAATGATGGGGCGGCGTTCGTCGCGCTCGAATCGCTGTTCGCCAAGGCGATCAACGCTGATGGCGACTATCACGTTTTTCTGACCCCACTGGGTGAAACGCAAGGTCTTTACGTTGCGAAAAAGACCGCTGCCGGTTTTGAGGTGCGCGAGCAGGGCGGCGGGACTGCAAACATCGCCTTCGACTACCGCATCGTCGCGCAGCCGGATGGTGATGCGGGTGAGCGCATGCCCCGGGTCGAGTCGCCGGCGCGGGCGCCGGAAGGAGCGCTGCCATGAAGAAGCGCGAGGTTCTGTTATGGCTGTGTCTGGCGGCGGCGCTTTTGATTGCGCTGGGGTTGGCCGCAAGCGGGCGGCTGTCCTCGCTCAGGGCGCAGGCTTCGCCGCTTGACGCGGTCTCCGGGGCGCCGGCGATGGGATCGGCGCACTTTGGCCTGGATTGGGACGTGATCAGCGCCGGCGGCGGGGCCGCGTCCTCGCCGCATTTCCAGGCGGCCACCACCGTCGGGCAACCGATGGTCGGCAACGTCAGCAGCGCGCACTTCGCCCTCCATATCGGCTACCGGCAAAATTTACTTACAATCCGTCGGCTTTACCTGCCCATTGTGCTGCGCGGGCTTTAGAAAAATGCCATGACGCGATAGCTAAAACTACAAATTTGCGCAAGGGTGCGACCTACAAGCCCCGCGATGTCACAACATCGTGGGGCTTTTTTGTGACTTGCGTCATGCCCATTTCCGGGATACCATTTTGTATCCCTTCAAGGCAAAAGGGAAAAGGGTTGGGGGCCTGGGAATTCAGCATTAACTGGCGTTCACCAGCGGTTGAATGAAAATCGCAGTTCAACGGAAGAGGTAAAAAGGGCCGTGTTTTTTCGTGCGAGTACCCCCGCACGAAAAAACACTCCCTTTTAACCCTCCGCCGCGTCAGCGGCGGCTATTTTCAAGGGAGGCGTTTTCGATGATCTCAAAGAATCTAGACCAGATCACCCTCGCCGATCTCAACGATCTGGTTGCCAACCAGGTGCGCGAAGGCAAAACGTTGGAGTACAAGCTGGAGCTTCCCGGCGGGGGCGACGAGAGCGTCAGGAAGTTTCTGGCGGGGGTCTCGGCGATGGCAAACACCAGCGGCGGCGATTTCCTGATCGGCGTCGAGGCCAGAGACGGCGTCGCTGTGGCGATTCCGGGCGTTCCGTTGGCCAACCCCGACCAGGAAGAACTGCGCCTGGAGAACTGGCTGCGCACCGGTCTGGATCCGCGTCTGCCCCGCTGTGACATTCGCTCCATCCCCGTTGACGACGACGGCAACTACGTCGTCATCGTGCGCGTGTCGCAAAGTTGGGTGGCGCCCCATCGCGTGATTCACAAGGGCCACGACAAGTTCTACGGGCGCAATTCCGCCGGCAAATATCCCCTGGACGTTTCGGAGCTGCGCACCGCCTTCACCCTGTCCGAGCAGATCAGCGATCGCATCCGCCGCTTCCGCATCGAACGCATCGCCGCCATCGCCGGCAACGAAGCGCCCGTGCCCCTTTCCGACAGAGGAAAGCTGCTCTTACATCTGATCCCGCTTTCCGCCTTCACCAGACGCGAGACTTTGGACATCGCGGAATGCTATCAGGCGCGCACCCAGGGAATATCGAATCTCCCGGTTTTTGGCAATTCGCGGGGCGAGGCGCGGCTGATGCTGGACGGGATGTTGGTCTATGAGCCGTTTACTCCACCGTCGGCCGACCGCTACACTTTTCTGTTTCGCACCGGCGTGCTTGAGGCCGTCACAACTTTCTATGGAGACGACGAGGAGCAATACATCCCCGGCGAGGAATACGAACGCGACCTTCTCCAAACGCTCCCGGAGTATCTGCGTTATCTCAAGGGCGTCAACGTCGTGTCGCCCCTGTACCTGTTTCTGACGCTCGTCAACGTCAAGGGATACCGGCTGGCGATTGACCCCGACCTTACCTGGGACTACACGCTCGACGCGACGGTCACGCTTACCAAAGACATCATCGAGCTGCCCGAAGTCGTTTTGGAGACGTTGGACGTCGGCGACGTCACACCGATTTTGTTGCCTTTGTTCGACCTGGTGTGGAACGCCTTCGGCCATTTGCGCTCCTTCAACTTCGATCAAAACGGCAAATGGACCGGGCAGCGGTAGGCGTTACGACCCTTCCGCTTTGAAATACTTGAAGAACAGCTCCTTTGAGAGTTTTGCGCCTTCCTCGGTTACGACTACGGATGCGCTTTTTTCTCTTGGATTGCCAATGAAGCCTTTTTGGTGCAGTCTGTCCAGGATGTTGCAGTCTATGCCCTTCCAGGCCCTGGCGGCATATTTGTCGCGAGATGTTGTGAGATAAAGAAGCGCCAAGACCATTTCGTCTACTTTGTCTTTGTCGTATTCCATGATTTCTCCTCAGAAAATAGTCCGCCGCGCCAGCGGCGGAGGGTTAAAAAGGAAGTGTTTTTTCGTGCGGGGGTACCC
>DAOUFX010000284.1:0-5618 GCA_034429675.1 Anaerolineae bacterium
ACCCCCCCCAGATTTTGAGAAGGTACATAAGGGAGAGTTCCAATGTCCAACCTAAAACGATGCCTGTTCATCAGTCTGGTGCTGGTTTTGCTCTTGTTCCCCAACGTCGAAAGCCTGGCGGCGCGGGTTGCGCCGCAGGCGGACGCCTGTCTTGGCGTGGCGTTCCTGTCGGACGTGACCATCCCCGACAACAGCGCGGTCGAGGGCGGCAAGTCCTTCGTGAAGACCTGGCGGGTGAGCAACAACGGGACCTGCGCCTGGCCCTCAGGCGCCAAACTGCTCTTCTCCGACGGCGAGCAGATGGGCGCGCCGAAGAGCGTGACGGTCAAGGCGCTGGCGCCCGGCGAAAAAACGGACATCTCGGTGACGTTCAGGGCGCCCACTGCCAACGGCGTTTACCAGAGCGCGTGGCGGATGAGCGACGGCAAGGGGGCGCTGTTCGGCCCACGGCTGACCGTGGTCGTCAAAGTGGGGGTGGGAGCTACCCCGACGCCGGCCAAGCCCGGCAGCGCGACCCCCACGCCGGCCAAACCGGCGACCGGAACGGGCACCCCGGCGACGAGCTGTCTCAACGCCGGCTATCTGGCCGACGTGACCGTTCCCGACTACAGCCGGATGGACGCCGACAAGGGGTTCGCCAAGACGTGGCGGGTGCGCAACAACGGCAGCTGCGCCTGGCCCGCCGACACCCAGTTGACGTTCAAGAGCGGCGCGCAACTCGGCGCGCCGGATGCGGTATCCGTCGGCGCGGTGGAAGCCGGCGCCACCAAAGAGATTTCGGTGGAGATGAAAGCGCCCGCTGCCAACGGCAGTTACCGGGGCGTCTGGCGTCTGGCCTCCGGCGGGGGCGCGGGGTTCGGCACGAACCTGACGGTGGTGATTCAAGTGGGCGCCGGGAGCAGCGCGCCGGCGACGGCAGCGCCGACCGCCGCTCCGGTTCCCACCGCGGCGCCGGGCGCGAACTGCACGCTCAACGCCAGCTACGCCGCCGACGTGACCATTCCCGACTACACCGCCGTGACTCCGGGGCAGGGATTCGCCAAGACGTGGAAGCTGCGCAACAGCGGCACGTGCGACTGGCCCGGCGACGCGCAATTGCGCTTCGTCGAGGGCGAGGTGATGGGCGCGCCTGCCGCCGTCGCCGTCGGCGCGTTGGCGCCCGGCGCCACCGCCGACGTCTCGGTGAACATGGTCGCCCCGGCCAACGGCGGCACTTACAAGGGCGTCTGGAGCATGGCCAACGGCGCGGGCGCGCCGTTCGGCGGCAAAGTCACCGTCATCGTCCGCGTGGTCGCGCCGACCCCGACGCCGGACCCCGCGGCCCCGGCACCCGCTCCGGCGACGCCGGCCCCGGTTGCGCCGCAGCCCGTGCGCCCCGGAGCGCGCGGCGGCTTCGAGCTGGGCGGCCACATCCGCACGTGGAACTACATCTCGCAGATGCAGTACGCCGGGATGAACTGGGCCAAGATTCAGGTGCATTTCGGCGAGGGCGCGTCGGAAAACATCAACATGGCGCACGCCAACGGGTTCAAGATTCAGCTCAGCGCGTTGGGATCGCCGGGGATGGTGACGGACGCGGACTTTCACGCCAAGTACAGCGCGTGGGTGGCGAGCCTGGCCGCGCAGGGCGCGGACGCCATCGAGGTGTGGAACGAACCGAACATTGACCGTGAATGGCAGATCGGCCAGATCAGCCCGGCGGCTTACACGCAACTGCTGTGCGCCTCCTACGGCGCGATCAAGGCCGCCAATCCCGGCACCGCCGTCATCAGCGCGGCCCCTGCGCCCACCGGCTACTTCGGCGGCTGCGGCCCCAACGGCTGCGACGACCTGCCGTTCATCCAGGGGATGTACAACGCGGGCGCGGCCAACTGTATGGACTACATCGGCGCGCACCACAACTCCGGGGCCACCTCGCCGTCGGCGCGCACCGGGCATCCCGCCGACGACGGCAACCACCACCACTCGTGGTACTTCCTGCCGCAGACCGAAATCTACTACAACACCTTCAGGGGCACGCGGCAGCTCTTCTACACCGAGATGGGGTACGCCTCTCAGGACAGCGTACCGACCTTCTCGGATTCGTTCTGGTGGGGCCGTGGCACCTCCACCCCCCAGCAGGCCGCCTGGCTGGCCGAAGCCGTCAACCTGAGCCGCTCCACGGGGATGGTGCGCTGCATCATCGTCTGGAACATAGACTTCATCCGTTACGGCTACGACCCGCAGGACGGCTATGCCATCATCCGCCCCGGTGGCAGTTGTCCGGCCTGCGACACCTTGCGGGCCGTGATGGTGCAGTAGGGAGGGAATTGGGGGATTGAGGGATTGAGGGATTGGGGTGAATTAAGTCGGTGGGGTCAGTGAATGCAATGGGGCGCGCTTTTTGATGAGCGCGCCCCATTTTGTTTAGCCGTCGAACGCCATCCACGAATAGCGGGTGAGCGGGTGATGAATCATGAAAAATCGGAAAATCACGTTTCACGCTTCAATCCACCATCCACCATCCACCCATCCACCATCCAAAATCTAAAATCCCCCCACTTCCACCTCCGCCCACACCCGCACATCCGCCGATGACGCGCCAACCATCACGCGCACGCGGCCCGGTTCGAGACGCCAGCCGCCCAGGTCGCTGTCCCAGTAGCGCAGGGCGTCGGCTTTGAGCGGGAAGGCGACAGTCCGGGTTTCGCCCGGTTGCAGAGTGAGGCGTTTGAAGCCCTTCAGCTCCTTCTTGGGACGCTCCACCTCCGAGCGCAGATGCCGCACGTAGAGCTGCGCCACCTCGTCGCCGGCGCGGGAGCCGGTGTTGGTCACGTCCACGCTCACCGTCACCTCGCCGCCGTCCGCGAGGCTGTCCGCGCTCACCCGCAGATTGCTGTACGCGAACGTGGTATAGCTCAGGCCGAAGCCGAACGGGTAGAGCGGCTCGCCTTTGAAATACATGTAAGTGCGGCCCGCGCGCAGATCGTAGTCCAGGCGCGGCGGCAATTGCTCGATGCTGTGCGGCCAGGTCTGTACCAGCCGCCCGCCGGGATTGACGTCGCCGAAGAGCACGTCGGCCAGGGCGTGGCCCAGCTCCTGGCTGTTGTGGGTCAGGTGGACGATGGCCGGAACGTGCTGCTGCGTCCAGTTGATCGCAAACGGGAAGCTGCTGATCAGTACGACGACGGTGTTGGGATTGGCCTTGTAGACCTGCTTGACCAGCTCCTCCTGCTCCAGCACAATCGCGCGGCGATCCACCGCCTCTTTGCCGTCGCTGGGGGTGGGGCACTGCGCCCAGCCCGCGTCGCCGGTGGGGTGATTGCCCACGCACACGATCGCCAGGTCCGCCGCATGCGCGGCTTTCGCGGCGGCGTCTTCCTCATTGTTTTTTGTGTAGATCACGGCTACGTCCGGGCCCAGCTTCTCGCGGATGCCCGCCAGCGGCGTGACGGCGTAGGGTGGATCGCCGCTGTACCAGTCGAGTAGCACCTCGTCGGCGCGCGGCCCGATGACGGCAACCGTCTTGAGCGTCCCCTTGTCCAGCGGCAGAAGATTCCCGGTGTTCTTGAGCAGCACGATGGATTTCTGTGTCACCAGCCGGGCCAGCGCCTGGTGTTTCTCGCTCTCCCAGGGCAGCTCCGGCTCGCTGCCGATGGCACTGTACGGCACGAGTTCGGGGGGGTCGAACAGGCCCAGGCGGAACATCACGCGGAAGACGCCGCGCAGCACCGCGTCGAGGTCGGCCCCGGTGAGCCGGCCCTGCTCGACGGCGCCCTGCACGGCCTCGCGGTAGCGGTCGAGGAACTGGTTGATGCCGGCTTTGATGACGGCTTCCGCCGCCATCTCGAAATCGGGGTAGTACTTGTGCTCCGTTACCAGCAGCGTGAACGCGCCGCCGTCGGTACAGATGATGCCGTCCTGTCCCCACTGCTCCACGGTGATTTCCTTGAGCATCGGGTGGACGGTGCAGGGGATGCCGTTGTAGGCGTTGTAAGCGGCCATGTAGGCGCGCGCCCCGCCGTCCATGACGCCCATGTGGAACGGCGCCGAGTAATATTCGTGGTAAAGCCTCCAGTCGAAGTTGGACGACGAGGTATTGCGCTCGTTCTCGTTGCTGTTGGCGAGAAAGTGTTTGAGCAGGGACGCCGTCTGCCAGTAGCGGGGGTGGTCGCCCTGCAAGCCTTTCACGAACGCGGTCACGAGCGTCCCGTTGAGGAAAGCGTCCTCGCCGTAGCACTCCTCGGTGCGACCCCAGCGGATGTCGCGGCCCAGGTCGGCGTTGGGGGCGCGCACCACCAGCCCGCCGCGACGGAACTGCTTGCTCTGCGCCATGTAGCGCGTCTCGCAGCCTTCGACGGCGGCGGCCTGCCGCAGCAGATCGGGATCCCACGTCTCGCCCAGGCCGATGGCCTGCGGGAACTGCGTGGTCGGCACGGGGGCGGGGCGTCCCCAGCCGCCGGGCCCGCCCATTGCCAGGCCGTGTAGTCCCTCGACGTGGCCCGTCCCCCAGACGCTCAGACGCGGCACGTTCGGCACGGTGCTCAGGCAGGCGATCTTCTCGTCGAGCGTCATCAGCGACAGGAGGTTGTCCACACGCTCCTCCAGCGGCAGGTCGGGATCGGCGAAGGGATAGCCGGTGGGTGGGCGATGGACGACCGCCAGCTTATCGCCGTCGTCCTCCAGCTCCAGCAGCAGCGGGCACGCACGCGGGCTGCGGCTGGGATGGTGCAGCGCCAGCACCGGCGTTCCATCAAAGCGCCGGAAGATCATCCCATCCCCGCCGTCTTCCATAAACAGCGGGTGCGGCTGCTGCACCCACGGCCCGCGCACGCTGCCCGACTCGGATACGGCCACAAGGATCGCGTGGCCGAACCACCCAACCGTAGACCACAGCAGCAGCAGCCGGCCCGCCTTCGTCCGGTAGAGGGACGGCCCGCCGGCGACGTAGTGGTCGAAGCCGGGATGCGTCCACGGCGCGTTGCTTCCTTTAAACAGTATTTCCGGCGCGCCGGCCGTCGCCGCGAGGTCTGGGGTGAGTTGCACCAGCTCGATCGCGCCATCGCGCACCTGCACCCATTCGTGGCAGTAGATCAGATAGGGAACGCCATCTTCCTCCCACAGCGTCCCGTCGTGCGCCATCACGGCGGCAGGGGTGTGAGCGTGATTGTGAAACGGGCGGAACGGTCCCAGCGGCGAGTCGGCGACCAGCACCTGCACGCCGTGTTGCGTCAGGGCGGGCCAGTCGGGGCGCACCTCGCCCTCCGGCCGCGCTGCCGATTCGGGTAATGGCAAGTAGGTGTTGAAGGTCAAAACGAGAGTGTACTGCCCCCGGCAACGGTGCAGCTCCGGCGCCTCGATGCTTCCCTGCGCCCAAAAGTCCGCCGGGATTTCAAACACCACCGCCGGCCCCTCCCAACTCACCAAATCGTGGCTGGTGTACACCCCCACGCCGGCGCGCGGGCGCTCCGCGTCATACGGCAGCGTCGCGCACAGATAATAAATCCCCGCATCCGGGTCGGGCAAGATGAACGGATCGCGGATGTGCAGATCGAGTAATGAGTACGTTTTAGTCATAGCACGCTCCTTTGAAAATAGCCCGCTCACGCGGGGGTTAAAGAGGGGTTTTTCGCGGGCGG
>DAOUFX010000285.1:0-27325 GCA_034429675.1 Anaerolineae bacterium
AAAAAACACGGCCCTTTTTATCTCTTCCACTGAATTGCGATTTTCATTCAACCGCCGGTGAACCGCAGGTTAATGGGTAATTCCTCTGAAAATAGCCAAAAGCCGAAAGTCCGTAACCGTCTCTGACGGTCAGGTTGAAGGGGGTAATTTTGCACACGGGGTACCGTGTGCAAAATTACCTTCCTTAATCTCTGACATGTAGACCGTGATTTTCATCCAACCGCTGGTGAACCCCGCCGGGTTACTCCGGCAGCATCCGGTGACACCGGCGCGGCTCGGCGCGAACGACGACTTGCTCGGAGGCCAGCGCCAGGCGCAGCAGCATCGCTTCTTGCCAGGGCCGCCCGATCAGCTGCATCCCCACCGGCAACCCGTCCGGCGTGTAACCGACGGGAAAAGCGAGCGCCGGCAGCCCGGTAAGGTTTGCCGGCGTGACAAAGCGCATGATCTCCACCAGCATCGTCAGGTCGGAGTCGCCGCCCTGCAAAGCCGCCTGGGGAATGAGCGGCGCGACCAGACCGGTCGCCGGTGTCACCACCGCATCCACCTGCTCCAGCGCCCGGCTGAAGTTGGCGATCAAGCGCGTCCGCACCCGCTGCGCCTGGACGTAGTCCCGCGTGGTGAAAGCGCGCGCCAAAGCCAGGTTGAGCCGCACATCCAACCCGTGTTGGCGGTGATGCTCGGCGTAGGTGTAATCCAACGCTTGCGCCATCTCCCCGGCGATGGTGAGTGTATGCGCGACGCGTCCGGCCTCCAGGTCGGGGATCGCCACGTCGCGCACGGTCGCGCCCATCTGCTCGAACTGCTTGAGCATGGCTGCGCATGACGCCGTCATATCGTCCGTGGCGTGGGCAAACCAGGGACGGTAGACGCCCAGCGTCACATCGCGCAAGTCCAGATCGTCCCACCCGGCCAGCGTAGGCGCAGGCTGGTGCAACGATCCGGGATCGTTGAGGTCGGGGCCGGCCATCACGGCGTAAGCCAGGGCGGCATCGGTCGCCGTCGCCGCCAGCGGGCCGAGGTGCGCCACGCTCCAACACAGCGGCGCGGCGCCGTGTTCGCTGATCCGGCCATAAGTAGGTTTGAGGCCCACCACCCCGCAAAAAGCCGCCGGGATGCGGATCGAGCCGCCGCCGTCCGCGCCGAGCGCAACCGGGCACAGCCCGGCGGCCACCGCCGCCGCCGGGCCGCTCGAACTGCCGCCGGTGTAACGGTCAAGCGCGTAGGGATTGCGCGGCGTGCCGTGGATGGGATTCTGGCCGGTCACGCCGATGCCGATTTCGTGCATGTTGGCTTTGCCGATGAGCAGCGCGCCGGCGGCGCGCATGCGGGCAACGACCGTGGCGTCGGCCCGCGCAGACGCCTTGCCCAGAAACGCCGTGCCGACCGTGGTGGGATAGGGCGTCATGTCCAATTCGTCTTTGACGGCCACCGGCACACCCTCGAAGACGCTGCGCGGCTGCCCGGATTGGATGCGCCGCGTGGATTCCTGCGCCTGCCGCAACACGTCCTCGTGGTCAACGGCGATGATGGCCCGCATGGGCGGATCGGCGGCGTTGTCGGCGGCGATCGCCTCCAATGTCTGCCGCGCGACCTCCTCCGGCGAAATCAACCCGCTGCGATAGGCCTGCGCATAATCGTGCACCGTGGAGAAGTGAAAGCCGGAGCCGGGGTGCGCCGGTGGGCCGGGCCATTCGCTCGTCGGGACGACGGCGGAAGGGGCGCAACGCTCACGGGTAAAGTGCAGCGGGCGCGACGTCGGCGCTTCCTCGAACAGGCGCCCGCGCAAACTGCTGGCGCCGCTGCTGCGCAACAGGCCGGGAATCAGCAGCCCGCCCAGCGGCCCTTCGAGAAGCGTCACAAACAAGCGCAGCAGCGGGCCGGAGAGGTAAGGCAACGAGACAGATTTGAGATCGTAAAGAGGGTCTTTGGCATCGGTCATACCAACATTTTCATCCGGTTCGTGGGAAAAGCAAACACTGCGCCCGGTCAAATAACATTGAGGAATGCGAATTGACTACAACGACTTCATCTGAATGTGTATGATGGATATCTCTGATGCGAGCTTGTGTTTCATGGAACCCTGCATAGAGGCCCCATCCATGCGCCGGAGACAGCCTGATCACAAGCGGCGCCTTTGGTTTTTGGGGATCGAGTTCTGAAGGAGACATAAACGCATCCCCGGTATGGAACAACCATTTGGAATGATGGCTACCATCCAATTTAACGGCCACACCTACGTGCCCTTCACTGTGTCCGCGCAATCTGACCATCAATAGATCGGGCATATTCGGAAATAGTGCGGCGGCATCAAATCCAAACCATTTGTCCCCAGTATCCACTTCATGCAAAACCCACTCAGGGTTATATTTCCAGTGTTCGGGTTTGTAACGCATTTTGTTCATCCAAGTTTTTCGCGTTTGAGAAGCATGGAATTCGTCTGTGTGCACATGAACCCTGGCGTGCGGGAAATCGGCCAAACCACCGGTATGGTCAACATCCAGATGCGTCATGACAATGTGCTTTATATCGCCGGCTTTGTATCCCAATCCTGGAAGCCGGTTGACAACATACTCGCTTGGATCGAGAATGGGTCTGGTAATCTTGACAAATGGCTTCCCGTATGCTTTTTCCGGGTGATCATGACACCACTGACCCAGCGCCGTATCCACGAGAACAACACCCAACTCGGTCTCGATGAGCAGGCAAGCAGCGACCATTGCATGGGCTTTCATAGTCGCGCAGTTTAACAAATGGACTTTCATAGTTTGCCTCCTGGCAACGGTTCATCGTGGGGGCTTGGGGGCGGACTGCGCCCGCCCCCAAAAGCCCTCCAGATTTTGAGAAGATACGAGAAAAGTGTATCAAATAGACCGACCGCAATCAAGAAGCAAGACGGTAAAGATGTTGCTTATGCAACAAAGAGGAAAAAATGGTTCATGAACAGGACGATTTGCGGATCAAACGGACCCACAAGCTTATTCGCAATGCTCTGATCGAATTGATTGCCGAGAAAGGTTTTGCAGCGATTACGGTAGGGGATATTGCGTCGCGCGCGATGATCAACCGATCCACTTTCTACCGGCATTATGAAGACAAGTATGATCTGGTGACGCGAATCTTTAAGGACGCCATAGACCAAATGGTCGTGGAAATCGGCCCGCCATTGGAAAACCCGATCGCCATTAACTTGGGGGATCCGCCGAAAGGTTGGAAAAGATTCTTCGAGCATCTTGCCGGGCACGCTCAAATGTATCAGGCGATGTTAGGACCGAACGGAAGCCCCTGGTTTGCGTTCAAAATGCGTGATTATCTTTCGAACATTGTCCGCCAACGCGTTCAGGTGTTGGGAGAAAAAGGAAATCCGGGGAGCATCCCAGAAGAGGTAATCACTGCATTCATTGCCAATTGTTGCGTCGGGGCGATGCTGTGGTGGCTGGAAAGCGGAAAAGACATCGCTCCAACGCAAATAGCCGACTGGTTTTCTAAGTTTATTCTGTATGGATACTTCCATATATTGAACATTAAACCACCCTTAACTTCGGAGGAGTCATGAAACGACTTTGGCCATTCGCCCTAATCCTTTTGGGAATAACCATCGTCATGGGGGGATTCGCGTATGACGTACTGTTTGCAGGGATCCCCCATCAAGATCCCACTCCGGCGATCGTCGCCGGGTACAATTTCCACGCTAAAGTTGCCTCCACAATCCGTTGGTGCGGAATGAGCGTCTCGGCAATCGGTGTCGTGGCAATGATAGTCCGGACGTTGTTAAAAAAGAATCATCCCACTTTGGGAAATTGAACCTGAGGGATTTTGCCCCGGATTGGCGCCGACAACGACAAACCGGCGCCGATTTCGTGCTGTGGTAGCGATGATGGTCCGTGATAGAGGAATGCCGGAAGCGTCTGCCCTGGCCGGAGACGCCCGCGCCAGAAAGCGGGAAATAAAAACCCCCGATTCTTTCAAAATCGGGGGTTTTGCTGCGTTAACGATTCTACTACTCCAGGTCTTCGGGATCCAGAATGCTCAACGGGCTTCCTGCCTGAATTTCCAACTCACCTTCGTACACAATTTCTGGCATTTCGTATACCGGTCGTTCGTTCATCAAGTCACTCCTTACGGTTGATTAGAAAACTGCAATCCAAGATTTATAGAGATCGGGGCTCCGTCTCCACTATTTCGCAGTATAACGGGTCATCTTTTTTTGGCAAATCCGCAGGAATTTCCACAACGGTGATTCCGGCTAACGGCTAAAAGCTATTTTCATTGACAGTAAGAACGTTTGTGCTATAGTGACGCCACAACTCAAACCTATGCCGCCCACTCGACGCAAATACCCTCCAGACCGGACATTGAAAGGACTATGCGATGTCACAACTCACGGCAGAAACGATACTTTCCTCCTTCCTTCCCCCCGTACGCGAATGGTTCACCGAGACCTTTGGCGCGCCGACCCCACCTCAGGCGCAAGGCTGGCCGGCGATCCAACGCGGCGAAAACACACTCATCCTCGCGCCTACCGGCTCCGGCAAAACGCTCACCGCGTTTCTCTGGGGGATTGACCGGCTGTTTCGCGAACTCAGCGAATCGGCGGGTCAGCGGGAAAGCGGGTCAGCGGGTCAGCGGGAAAGCGAATCAGCGAATGGCGAATTACGAATAGCGAATGAAGATCACGCTTCACGTTTCACGGCTCACGTTTCGCCCACAAACCCCGATTCCCCCTCCAAAATCCAAAATCCAAAATCCAAAATCGAAGACGGCATCCGCGTCGTCTACGTCTCGCCGCTGAAAGCGCTGAACAACGACATCCATCGCAACTTACGCACGCCGTTGACCGGGATTCGCCTCAAGGCCGACGCGCTGGGGCTCGATTTGCCGCACATCCGCGTGGCCGTGCGCTCCGGCGATACGCCGCAGCGCGAGCGGCAGGCAATGCTGCGCGAGCCGCCGCACATCCTCATCACCACGCCGGAATCGCTCTATCTGATGCTCAGCAGCCCCAAAGCGCGGGAAATGTTCAGCAGCGTGCACACCGTCATCGTGGACGAAATCCACACGCTCGCCGGCAACAAACGCGGCGTCCACCTCTCCCTCAGCCTCGAACGCCTGCAACACCTGGCCGACGCTCCCGTTCAACGCATCGGCCTCTCCGCCACCATCGAGCCGCTGGACGAAGCCGCGCGGTTCCTGGGCGGGTATGAGTGGCAGGAAGAATCAGGAATCATGAATCATGAATCAGCGGATCAGCGGGAGAGCGAATCAGCAAATCAGCGAGGCAGCGAATCAGCGGGTCGGCGGGGGAACGAGTCGGCGAATGACGAGTTGCGAATTGAGGGCGAAGATCACGTTTCACGTTTCACGTTTCACGCTTCACCCACGAACCCTGAATCCCCATCCACCATCCACCATCCACCATCCACCATCCTGCGCCCTCGTCCTGTCACCGTCGTCAACGCCGCCTACCAGAAGGCGCTCGATCTGCGGGTCGTGACTGTCGTGGACGATTTCCGCAACCTGCCCGGCAACTCGGTCTGGCCTTCGATCATCCCGCAGGTGCTCGACTTGATCCGCAGCCACAAGACGACGCTGGTCTTCGCCAACAACCGCCGCCTGGCCGAGCGGGCCGGCGACTATCTCAACGAGCAGTGGGCCGCCGAGAACGCCGGCCAGGCCACCGGGATGATCAAAAGCGGCGTGGTCACCGGCATCGGGCTGATGGCGACCGGCGACGGCACGCGCGCCGGCCCTGTCCGCGTGCACCACGGCAGCGTCTCCAAAGAAACGCGGCTGGAGATCGAGAACCAGCTCAAGGCCGGGACGCTGCCCGCGCTGGTGGGCACGGCGTCGCTGGAACTGGGCATTGACATCGGCGCGGTGGACCTGATCGTGCAGTTGCAGTCGCCCAAGTCGGTGGCGCAGGGTTTGCAGCGCGTGGGGCGCTCCGGGCACCTCGTCGGGCAAACGAGCGTCGGGCGCATCTTCCCCACCCACCGCGAGGACGTGATCGAAGCGGCGGCCATCGCCGGGGGAATGTTACGCGGCGAGGTCGAGCCGACACATACCCCACGCCACCCGCTGGACGTGCTGGCGCAACAGATCGTGGCGATGATTTCCGTAGAACCCTGGGACGCCGACGCGCTCTTCGCACTGGTGCGCTGCGCCTACGCCTACACCGACCTGACCGCGCGCGCCTTCCAGACGACGCTGGAAATGCTGGCCGGGCGCTATCCCAGCCAGGCGTACCGCGAGCTACGCGCCCGGCTGGACTGGGACCGCGTCAACAACCGCCTGTCGCCGCTGCCCGGCTCGCGGCTGCTGGCGCTGAGCAACGGCGGCACGATCCCCAACACCGGCGCGTTCGGCGCCTACCTGGCCGACGGCAAAACCAAGCTCGGCGAGCTGGACGAGGAATTCGTCTTCGAGACGCGCATCGGCGACACGCTCATGCTCGGCTCGCAGGTCTGGCGCGTGCTGGACATTGACAACAACCGCCTCACCGTGACCGAAGCGCCCGGCGCGATCCCGCGCATGCCCTTCTGGCGCGGCGACTTCCCCTGGCGGCCCTACGAGATGGGCAGGCGCGTCGGCGCCTACCGCCGCGTCGTCGCCGAGAGGCTGGAGGCGCTGCGGCGGGATTTGGGAGTAACGGAAGATACACCACTGAAGGAAATTTTGCGGGAGTTTCACCACGGAGACACGGAGAGCACGGAGAATAATCAAGAAAATCTCAGTGAACTCCGTGCCTCCGTGGTAAATCCTCTTCTAAACTGGCTAAGCGAGACCTACGCGCTGGACGAGCGCTCGGCGTGGCAGACGCTCGATTATCTGGCGGGGCAGCTCGACCAGACAGGCGCGGTGGCCACCGACCGCTGCATTTTAGTAGAAATCTTCGACGACGCGCTGGGCGACCCGCGTATGGTCATCCATTCGCCGTTCGGCGGGCGCGTCAACGGGCCGTGGGGATTGGCGCTGGCGAGCGCACTGCGCGAACGCATGGGCCTTGAGATCGAAACCGAAACCAACGACGACGGCATCCTGCTGCGCCTGCTGGAAACCGACGCCGAGTTCCCGGTGGACGTCGTCTCCGGGATGGGGCCGGCGGAGGCCCGCGAGCGCCTCCTGCGCGAACTGCCGGACTCGGCGGTGTTCGGGACGCGCTTCCGCCAGAACGCGGCGCGCGCGCTGCTGCTGCCGGGCGCCGGGCGTGGGAAACGCACGCCGTTCTGGCTACAACGCCTGCGCGCCCGCGATCTGCTCCAGGTCGTGCGCAACTTCGACGATTTCCCCATCATCGCCGAGACCTACCGCGACTGCCTGCAAGACGTGCTCGACCTGCCGCACCTCGAAGAAATCCTGAGCGGCATCCAGAGCGGCGAGATCGGCGTCGCCGTCATCGAGTCGCGCACGCCTTCGCCGGTGGCGCAAAGCCTGATGTGGGACTTCATCAACATTCGTATGTACGAGCAGGACGCGCCGAAAGCCGAGCAACAGTTGCAACGGCTGGCCGTCAACCGCGACCTGCTGCAAGACCTGCTCAAGGACGTGGCCCTCGACGAACTGCTGCGCCCCGAAGCCATTGACGCTGTGCGCGGGCAGTTGCAACACACCGCCCCCACCGCCTGGGCGCGCACCGCCGAGGAACTGGCCGTCCTGCTGCAAGGGCTGGGCGACCTCTCGCCGGGCGAGGTGGCGCGGCGCACGATGGTGGATCCATCGAGCTGGATCTCCCGGCTGGCCGGCGACGGGCGCCTGGTCGGGATGGACATCCCCACCGCGACGAGCCCCGAATTCCGCTGGGTGTACGCGGAGTACAAGGCGGAATACGAAGCAGCATTTTCCCCCTCTGCTTCTTCCACCCCGATGGGGGGGACTGAGGGGGGGAGCGGAGAAGCATGCCGCCGCATCCTGGAACGCTTCCTCGGCAACGCCGGCCCGGTGACGCTGGACGCCATCCGCGCGCGGTACGCCTTCCCGGTTGACTGGCTGGAGGCGGAGCTGGATCGCCTGATCGCAGCGCGAGAGCTCGTCCACGGGCGCTTCACGCCGCAGCCCGGCGCGGAGCAAGCCGCCGGAGCCGAATTCGTAGATCGCCGCGCGCTGGAGCAGATTCACCGCCGCACGCTCGGCATCCTGCGCAAAGAGGTGCAGCCGGCGCCGTTCACCGCCTACGCCGACTTCCTGGCGCGCTGGCAGCACATCCACCCAGCGGAACGGCTGGACGGGGATGGCGCGACGGTCAAAGTCTTGCAACAACTGCGCGCGCTGCCGGTGGTGGGCCGGATTTGGGAGCGCGACGTCCTCCCGCTGCGCCTGCCCGCCTACGAACCGGCGGAGCTGGACGCGCTCTGCGAGAGCGGCGAGCTGATCTGGGTAGGCTCCGGCGCCAGCGATCCGCGCTGGGGGCGCGTGCGCTTCCTCTTCCGTGGCGAGGGCGCCGCCTTCCTGCCGCCGCCCGACCTGGGGACGCTCGGCGCGCCGGCGCAGGCCGTCTACGACTTTCTCAAGTCCGAAGGCGCGGCGTTCTTCGCCGACATCGCCGAGGCGCTGGACCTGGACGAGAAAGCCGCCGAATCTGCGCTCGTCGAGCTGGTGATGGCGGGACTGGCGACCAACGACAGTCTGGAAGCCATGCGCCAGCTCGTGCTGGAGAAAAAGGCGCAACCGCAGGAAGCGCGCCCGTACAGCTCGCTGGAAGCCGATCTGGCCCGGCGGCGGGCGGAGCTGGGGCTCGACGCCCGGACGGTAGGGCGCAAGCCCGACCGGGCGCGCTATCGCTCGGCCAAGCTGCGCGCCCGCAAACACGCGGAGCAGGTCACGACCTCGCGCTGGATCGGGCGCTGGACGCTGGTGCAACGCTTCGGCGTGATGGGCAAGGCGCTGTCGGCGGGCGAGCGCACGACGCGGCAGACGCGGCAGCTCCTCGCGCGCTACGGCGTGGTCACCCGCGAGTGCCTGGAGAACGAGGCCGGCGCGTGGGACTGGAGCCTGATCTACCAGGAATTACAACGGCTGGAGATGCGCGGCGAGGTGCGGCGCGGCTATTTCATCCAGGGGCTGCCGGGAGCGCAGTTCGCGTTGCCGGAGGCCGTCGAGCGCCTGCGCGAGCTGCGGGACGCGGTTGGCGAGAACGACGCAGCGGTGGTGCTCAACGCCGGCGACCCGGCCAACCTCTACGGCCCGGCACGCGAAGACGGCGACGCGCTCACCTTCAGCCGCGTCCCGACCACCTGGCTGGCGCAGGTGCGTGGACTGCCGGTGTTGGTCGCTGCCAACACCGGCGCCGCCCTCACCACAGCGCCCGGCGCAGACGAAGGGATGCTGCAACGCGCGCTCAGGGCGCTCTTCACCCATATCACTACCATCGAAACCCGCGTGGTCGTCGAGACGTGGAACGGCGCGCCGGTGCTGGAAAGCGCCGGCGCCAGCCTGATCGAGGCCGCGGGCGGCTACCGCTACTATCCAGGGATGGCGTGGGAAAAGAAGTGACACTGGGCAAAAAATATAAGTTTTTTCGCGTGGGCAACTCGTGCAAAAAAAAAACATTTTCTCTTGAGATTTCAGAATTCCAGGGTAGAATCAAAAAACTGAAATCGCAGCCAACTACGCATTTCTCAAACACTCAGACAAGGAGAACGACTTCATGCTTCAGAAACCCATTCTTAAATGCCTGACTGTATGCGCCGCGTTAATTGCGCTGATACTGGCCGTACCACAGGGCGCGCGAGCCGACGGCGGCATCATCTATGTAGACGTAGACGCCACCGGTACCACACATAACGGACAGTCCTGGGAGACGGCGTATACCACATTGCAAGACGCGCTGGCCGTCGTGAACTACGGCGACGAAATCTGGGTGGCCGAAGGGGTTTACTACCCAGACCTGGGTGCAGGCCAGACCAACAATTCAAGGGATTCAACCTTTACCCTGCGACCCGGCGTGGCGATCTACGGCGGCTTTGACGGAACCGAAACCGATCTGACGATGCGCGACCCGGCATCCCACATCACCGTTCTCAGTGGCGATATAGACGGTTATGACATTGTCAACGAGTATGGCGTGGTTGAAAATTTCGCCGACATCAGGTATAACAATGCCTACCACGTCGTCACCAGCAGTAACGTCACCGAGACAGCGCGCCTGGATGGATTGACGATCACCGCCGGAGATGCTGCCGCCAGCACCGCTCCCAACAAAAGAGGCGGCGGAATGTTCAACAAGACAAGCAACCCTACCCTGACCGACGTCATCTTCAGCGGGAATCAAAGCTACGGAGGCGGGGGAATGTACAACGAGGCGAGCACCCTCACCATGACCAACGTTACGTTCACCGGGAATTTAGGCGGCACGGGCGGAGGGATGGCCAATATCAGCAGCACCCTCACATTGACCAACATAAACTTCAACAACAACTTAGCGGGCGCTCATGACGGCGGGGGAATGGTCAACGACAATAGCAACGTGACGTTGACCCATGCCGTCTTCAACGAGAACAGAAGCAATATGGGATGCGGGGGAATGTACAACAAGAGCAGCAACGTCACCCTGACAGACGCCACCTTCCTTAACAACCTGGCAAACGAGGATGGTGGTGCGCTAGCCAACTGGTATGGAACTGTGATTACCTTAACCAACGGCACCTTCAGCGGCAACCACAACGCCGAGGGAGTCGGCGGCGGGATGAGCAGTTACTGGAGCAGTGTCGCAACATTAGTCAACGTCGTTTTTCAAGGCAATAACGCCAGATGGGGCGGCGGCGGGATAGACAGCGCGAACAGTTATCTAACGCTGATCAACGTTACCTTCGGCGGCAACAATTCAGGGATAAACAGCTACCATGATAGTTACACGATGACCAATTGCATTCTATGGGGCAACACAACGAACGGGACAGGTTCACAGATATCCAACCAAAATAGCACCTTCGATATTACCTACAGCCTCATCCAGGACAACGTTTATACCGGAACCGGCAATCTCAGCCTCGACCCGCACTTTGTCGCGCCGATCACGGGGACGGTAGCCCCCACCACCACCGGCGACTATCGCCTGACGGGCATCTCCCCGGCCATTGACGCCGGCGACCCAGTCTTCTGCCCCGAGACCGATTTGCGCGGTGAGCCTCGTGACGACCTGCGTTGCGATATGGGCGCCTACGAGTACACCCTCGCCGACGGCGACACGGTCGCCAGGTCCGGCCTCGCCGGCGGCATCCTCTACAGCTTCGGCCCAACGCTGGCCGGTGTGACACTGGCGGAGGCAGACACGGGCAGCATCACCATTACCAAACACACAACTTATCCCGGTGGATCGCCGGACCCCGGCGAAGTCGGGATTACCTGGTGGATCAGCAGCAGCTTGACCACCGGGTTCCCGCTCACCCTCAATCTATGCTACACCGACGATGACGTTGAAGGACTGAACGAATCCGCCCTGCATGCCTTCCGCTGGGACGGCACGCAATGGACTACTCCCATCAGCACCGGGTTGACCGTCTTCACAGACACAAACTGTGTTCAAATGACCGGCATCGAGGACTTCAGCCCGTGGACGATTAAGGACACGAGCATGGGCATCGCCAAGCCTACTGCCGTCGGTCTGCGCGCCGTGACGTCACAAACCGGCGTCCGGATATTGGGCGGAGGCCTGGTTCTCATGCTGGGAACGGCGGTTTTCCTCGGACGAAAACGCCGGATGTAAAGTCATTAATGAAAGAACACTTTATGGCGAGGGTCGCGTAATGGCGCAAGAAACGGAACCCCGGCCCACGCCAGGGAAATCCCTGACACATCCCCAGGTCCTCGCTTTCACCCTCCTGGGGATGTTCGCGGTGTGGCTGCGGCTGCGCCTGTTGGGTTACAGCGAAATCTGGCACGATCAGGCGCGCACGCTCAATATGGCGCTCCAATGGCTGCACGGCGGCCCGCTCCCGCTCGCGGGGGATCTGGCGTCGCTGGGCGTTCACAACGCCCCGCTGGTCGAATACCTTTACGCCATCCCTCTGTGGTTCAAAGAGGACATCATGGGCGTGTGCTGGTTCATCGCCCTCTTCAACCTCCTGGGAATCCTGGTTGCGGGACTGGCAACGGCGCGCGTCTTTGGCCGGCGAGTAGCCTGGTGGGCGAGCCTGCTATTCGTAGTCAATCCGTGGGCCGTCGAATACGGGCGGCTCATCTGGATGGTCAGTTTTGTACCGGGGTTTGCCGCGGCGCTCTACGCCTGCGTCCTGCTCTATTTTGCCGATGAGGCCAAACCCCGGTACCTGATTCTGGGCGCGCTGTGCCTTTCGGCGACCATCCAAACGCACCTCACGACCGTCACCCTGCTGCCGGCGCTGGGAATCGTGGCCCTGCGCCATTGGCGGCGCCTCCGCATCGCCCCCCTGCTGATCGGCGCGGCCCTGTTTGTGCTGAGCTTCCTGCCGTTTATCGTCTTCCACGTCACCTCCGGCTTTTCCGACTTCCAGGCGATGCGTAGCGGGCTGGACAACCGGCTGGACGTCAACGTCAGCGCGATCGAGCTGGCGCTCAACCTCTTCTGCGACCAGACGATCTACAATGCCCCGGTGACGGAGCATATTCTCAGCCATCCGGTCACCCGGTTCCTGGAGAGCCTGTCCCTGGACACCCTGACGATGGTGTTGCTGGGCGCGAGCATCCTGTGCGCGCTCTGGTACAGCGTGCGGCCCCGGAATCAAGGGCAACCCGCCGCAAGTGGGGCGCTGATCCTGTGGCTGTGGTTTTGCCTGCCATTGCTGTTTTTCATCGCCCACACCCGCCTGCTGTACAACTACTATTTTCTGTACCTCATGCCCATCGGACCGGTGCTGCTGGCCTTCGCGATCAACCGTTTGTACGACCATCTGGTTGAACTCGGCGGGCAGATTCGCGCGCCGGGCTTGAGCCGAGCCTGCCGCGCGGCGGCCCTCGCTGTATTCTTGCCGCTCATCCTGGTCAGCTCCTATCAGACCTACGGCGTCATCGTGGATCAAAACCTGCGCCCGCAGAACCAACACGGTACACAGCGTATCGTGGACGTCCAACGGGCCGTAGACCACGCGCGGCGGCTCATGGACGCGCGCCCCGGCTGCCAGTTGGTGGTGTTGGCGGACCGTCCGCTGTGGGAAGACACCCGCTTTGGCTTTCTGAGCGAATTCGTAGGACGCGACCGGGTGCGCATCGTAGAAATGGACGCCGCCTATCTGTACCCGGACCCGTGCGCGGTCTACTTCGCGCCCTTGCGACACCCGGACGTGGATGCGTGGTTGAACCAGATCGCGCAACCACTGCCGGATCAGACGGTCCAGACGCCCACGGAGACCTGGCGCTTCTACGATCTGCCGGCAGACAGGCGCGCGGCCATCGTCGCGCCATTGCGGGCGGAAAGCCCGTTGGGCGTATGGAGCAACGGATTGCAACTCGACGCCCTGGCCACGGAGGGCATCCCAACGCGCGACGGCGAAACCCCCACGATCGTCCTCACTCACACCTGGGAGATCAGCGCACAGCTGTCCCCCGATCTGAAAAACCAGATGAACGCGCTGCGCTTTGGCAATCACCTGTTGCTCAACGACAGCACTCTGGTCGCCCAGTCGGACGGCGTAGGCGCGGACAGCCGCGAATGGCATGCCGGCGACGTCTTCCAGACGGTCTGGGCCCTACCGGTTTCGACGCCGTTGCAACCCGGCAACTACGCCTTAGGAGTAACGGTGTATTCGCTGCCGGACATCGTGCGCGTGCCCATGCAGGACGGCGGCGACTACCTCTTCCTGCAACGGTTCCCGCTGCCGGCGACAACGCCGGACGAATAACGTTTGACGACGCAAAATGTGAGACTTTTCCCGACAAAGAAGTATCCCTCTTTCATGGTACCCCTGGCGCTCTGCTGGCTGGGATTTGCGCTGCGCGTCTGCCGTCTGGACGCGCAGCCTTTCTGGTTCGACGAGTGGTTGAGTTACGACCTGGCCCGCGCTCCGCTGCTCTACGCCCCGGCGACCCTGGATCGCCCGCCGCTGTTCTACGTGCTGCTGCACCTTTGGATCAAAGCCGCCGGCAGCACCCCGTTCACCTTCCGCTTCTTCTCCACCTGCTGCGGCGCGTTGGTTGTGCCGCTGTTCTACCGGTTGGGACGGCAAACGCCGGGGCGGCAGGCCGGAACGTGGTCAATGGCGCTGGCAGCGCTCTCGCCGTTCTGCGTCTACTATGCGCAGGAGGCGCGCACCTACGCGCTGACGTTGGCTCTGATCCTGGCCTCGAACCTGGCATTGCTGAGGTGGTTGGACGACGGGCGGGCGCGCAACCTGGCGCTGTACGCAGTGACGACGCTGGCGTGCCTGTACACGCACTACACCGCCCTGTTGCTCCCGGCGGCGCAGCTTGCCGCCGTCTGGCTGAGCCGCGACGACGGACGGCGACGCGCGACGCTGCTGGCGGCGCAGATTGCCGTGGGCGCAGCGTTCGCGCCCTGGCCGCTGCACGTCTGGACGCACATGGCAGAGCTGGCGCAACCCGACGCCAGCCTGCTCATCTTCACACCGATGCCGCCGCTCCAGCGGGCCGCGCACGTGCTGTGGACGACGCTGGCGGAGTTCAGCGTGGGGCGCACGCTGGGCGGCATCACAGCAATCGGCGGGGCGTTGCTCTTCCTGTTCCTGGTCGTGCTGGGAGCGTCTTCGGCGGACGTGACGCCGCGAGCGCGATGGTTTCTGAACTGCACGCTGTGGCTCCCCGTGGCGGCGCTGCTGCTCCTGCCGCGCACGGCGGTCTATTTCTCGCCCAAATACCTCGGCGCGGCGCTGCCGGCGTTCTACCTGCTGGCCGTCGCCGGGCTGCAACGCCTGCGCCGCGACGCCCCGTGGCTCTTCGTCGTCTGCCTGGCGCTGGTCCTGCTCGCCTGCGCGTGGGGCCTGGGCGACTGGTTTCTGCAGGTTCACGACAAAGTGGCGTGAAACGTGAAGCGTGAAACGTGAGTAACGTGATTCGTGGGTTATGATTCGTAATCCGTAATCCGTTGACTCGCTGACCCGCTGACTCGCTTTGGAGGATTGATGAAAAACCACAAACACCGTGACATTCTGCTGGCGCTCGCGCTGGCGCTGGGCGTCGGGCTGCTGCTCTACTTCCTGTCGCATCCGGCAGAGACGCCGCCGCGCGCGGTCAATAATCCCTTGCACGCGAGCTGGTGGGACAGCTTCGACAACCCGAAGCGAATCAAAGAAAGCGACGGCGCGCCGTTCAACCCGGACGGTATCCGGCTTTCGCGCGTCCACGACCTGGGCGCGCCGATCCCCGATGCACGAGACATCGAATGGCTGACGGAGGCCTCCGATGGGCGATTGTTTGGGCTGACCGCCCCCGCCACCAACGGATCAGGACATCTTTTTGTCTACGATCCGGAAAAACGGCGAACGGATGATCTGGGAAGCATGGTGGAACAGGGAGACCCTTTTTTCTTGCAGTTGCTTATCAATCTCGACCGGCAGGAAGCCTACACGGGTATCTATTGCCGAGAAACCACGTGCGACAAACACCTCCTGGTCTACAATTTCCGTTCAGAGGAGAAGCGGCGCGTCCCGCTACGCTTCATCGGCGAGAACGCCCCCGTATATGCCCGATCCATCACTGCGGAAGGGCTGATCTATGGGTCGGTCGCCAACCATCTCTTCAGCTATGACCCGGAGACGGACGAGGTGCGCGATTTGATCACGATAGATGATGAACGGCATAAGATAGATGAAATCGTTCTGGGAAGCGACGACAATCTATACGGGTACGTCCAGTACCGGGGATGGTTCAAATACCGGCCTTCCGGCGGCGACGTCGTCTGGCTGATGGAGTGGCCGGAATGGAAAGAGTATCAAATCCTGGGAGGCCCCGACAAGAAGCTATATCTATTCCTCGCAAGAGAAAACACCTTTTACAGCTACGACCCTCAGACCGATACGATAACGCAAGGTAGCATGAACTTTGGCGACTCTCTCACAAACGTTATCGGATTTGACGACCACCAGACTCTGTATCTCGCAAACCGGAGGACGCTGCGCTACGACACATTGATGGGAACGTCGGGCATTCTGGAAAATATGGAGCGCGACCGCTCCCATATGCACGTAAACGCCGCCGGACACATCTACATGGTGCAATACGGCAATACGCAGACCGTGCAAATCATCGAGCCGGAGTGGAGCAAAGCCTACCGCAAAAAATACAACGAGATCGTTCCCCGGCTGCCGGCCTGGGCCAGATCGTGGTTGCCGCGCCTTGACCCACCCAACACGTCCCGCGAACAGATCATCCCCGCGCATCTCCTGGTTTACGAGCCGGACACGTTCATTGCCGAAGGCACGCTGACCTCGGTTCCCATCCAACCCCACGCGCTGCTGGTGACGCATACCGTGGCCGCTGCCGGCGTTCCGCTCCTGGCCTGGGGCAACGACGGCGCACTTTACGGCGTGCGCAGCAGCCCGCCCGGAATCGTCCGCTATGATCCGCAACGGCTGGAGTCCACCGCAATCATCAGTTATCCACTGCCGGGTATATGCGCGGGCTGTACTCTGCAAACCATCACCGCCGATCCGTCTGGCAGACTCATCGCCGGGGTTGGGAAATACTTTGGGGGATTCAACGATGAGGACGCGGGGCTGCTCATCTACGATCCCGGCGACAACACCCTGGCGACCGCCGCCATCCCCATTTCCGGGACTTACCTGGTCAAAGCCCTGGCCAGCGCGCCGGGGGGAGTGGTCTACGGCGTTGCGGACTCAAACAAACACCATTATCAGAAAGAGGAATATGCCCATCTTTTTCAATACAACCTCAACTCCGGCGCGTCAGTAGACCTGGGAACGCCCTTCACCAATACCAACTGGACCATCCAGGCGTTGGCCGTGGCCGCGGACGGCAAAGTCTACGGCGGCGGTGGGCCCGGCCTGACCGTGGACACTTACTACTACGGCTGGGGGGAATCTCCGGGTTCGAGAATCTTCGTCTACGATCCCGCTACGGGAGCCTTCAGTTATCCCGGCGCGGACCACGTTTCCCTCAGCCGGGTGCGCACGCTGCTGGCCGGGCCGGACGGCAAAGTGTACGTCGGGATGGAAATCGGGGAGGATGCCGGTTTCTACATTTACGACCCGGCCACGGGGAAGTGGGACTACTGGCACATCGGCGAAGGACGACGCTACGCCAGCGTCGCCGCCCTGACGTGGGGCGCCGACGGGCTCATCTACGGCAGCACCGTGTCGGAACTGCTCACCTACGACCCGCGCCAACCGCAGATGGCTCCAAAAATCATCGGCCATCTCGACCGGAACGGGTTTACGTACCTGACCGCCGGGCCGGACGGCGTGATCTACGGCGCCATCGGCTCATACTATTCTTTCAACCCTACCGTTTCAGAACTGATCGCCTTCCGCACCGACTGCGCAACCGGCCGCATCGACGCGTGGGAGCGGGTGACGTGGGAGGCCGACGCGCCGCGCGGCACGGGTATCCGCGTGGATGTGCTGGACGAGGACGGCAACACGCTGGTGAAAGCCATCCGCAACGGCGGGTCGCTGTCGGATATTGACCCGCTGCTTTACCCCGCCCTCCGCCTGCGCGCCACGCTCACCACCCGCAACCAGGCAGTGTCGCCGGTGCTCAAAAGCTGGCAAGTGGAATACACGTTCGAGTGCCAGCAGTGACCGGGCGCATTCCAATTCCGTAGCGAAAAGCGAAAATGTAGAGACGCAAAATTTTGCGTCTTCCTCTGCACGGGTGGAGACCAAGATTTTGCGTCTGCTTCCGCGCGGGAAGAGACGCAAAATTTTGCGTCTCTACGGAAATGCACCCATAAACAGGGCCGTTTTGCAAACAAGCGTGGTTTGAGTATGATAGGCTGTTAGCAACCCTTAGATTTCAATGTAGCACACACAAACAGAAGAGGAGAACAATGAAACACATACGATGGATGAGTCTTTTGATCGCGCTGGGGCTGTTGCTGGGGGCTTTCCCCGTGCAGGCAACGCCGCAGCAGACGGCGGAGCCGCAGCCACAGAGCGCCGGGCCGGGCGACCCGGTGGAACGCCTGACGCAGGCGACCGGCGGCGCCGTTCACATCACGACGAACCCCGCCACCGGCAAAGCCGGCTTCGTGCGCGTCGCCGCCGGGGCGCTTCCGGGCCTGAAGCTCGGCCGCAATGCCGACGCGGCGGCGCGCGCTCAGGCGTTGGCGTTCTTTACGACCTACGGCGATCTCTTCGGCGTCAGTGCGCCGGAGCGCGAGCTGCGCCTGCTGGGCGTGAGCGCCGACCGCTACGGCGCACGACACGTGGAGTACGCGCAGGTGTACGCCGGCGTGCCGGTCTTCGGCGCGCTGCTGCAGGTGCACTTCAACCGGGCCGGGGAACTGACCGCCGTCAACGGGGTCTTTATCCCCAAAATCAGTCTGAATACAACCCCGGCGCTGAGCGCCGCCGAGGCGGAAAACCGGGCCATCGCCGCCGTCGCCGGCCAACCGAACGCGGGCAACGCGGCTGCGCGCAAAGGCGCCGCCGTGAACGCCGCGCCCCCCGCCCTGGCGGCGCGCGACGCCACGCTCTACGTCTTCCGCCAAAACCTGCTGCGCGGCGTTCCAGGGAGCAACGTGCTGGTGTATGAGGTCGAAGTGACCGACAACGCCGGCGTGCGCGAGTTCGTCTACGTGGACGCGCAGACCGGCGCCATCGTCGAGCAGTTCACCGGCGTCTACGACAACCTGAACCGCCGCGCCTTCGACGGCGAGGCGGCTTTCCCCCTCTCGCCCTCCTGGGTCGAAGGCAACGCGCTGCCCGATCCGGCCACAGAGGAAGGCCACGTCGTCTACGGCGCGGGCGAAATCTACAATCTCTTCGCCAGCGTCTCCGGCGGCGATTTCCTCTCTTACGACGGCGCCGATACGCGGATGGATAGCGTCTACAACGCCGCGATGGACGGCGGATGCCCCAACGCCGAATGGACCGGCGTCTACGCCAGCTTCTGCCCCGGCGTCAGCGGCGACGACACCGTCGGCCACGAGTGGGCGCACGCCTACAGCGACGGCACGCACGCCCTGATCTACGCCTGGCAATCCGGCGCCCTGAGCGAAACCTACTCCGACATCTGGGGCGAGGCGATGGACATGCTCAACGGGCGCGGCGTGGATACGGCGCTCAGCGGCGCCCGCACCGCCGGCGGATGTTCGCAGTACAGCACGCCGCCCGGCGCGGACAACAGCTATCGCTGGCTGTCAGGCGAGGACGATACCGCCCTCGGCGCCATCCGCGATCTGTGGAACCCGCCCTGCATCAACGGCGATCCCGGCAAGATTTCGGATTCGGGGTACGTCTGCGACGCCTCCGACGGCGGCGGCGTCCACACCAACTGCGGCGTGACCAACCACGCCTTCGCGCTGCTGGTGGACGGCGGCGACTACAACGGCCAGACGGTCGCCGGCATCGGGCTCACCAAGACGCTCGCGCTCTACTGGCGCGCCCAGAGCGTCTACCAGGGGCCCACCAGCAACTTTGCCGATCACGCCGATGCGCTGGAAGCCTCCTGCAGCGACCTGACCGGGCAACCGCTCTACGAACCCAGCACGGCGATCTCGACGACGGCGGTCAGCGCCGCGCAGATCACCGCCGGCGACTGCGGCGAAGTGGCCAAAGCCATCGCCGCGGTCGAAATGCGCACGCCCCCGGCCTGCGCGTTCACGCCGATGCTCGCAGCGCCGGCGCCGGCGCTGTGCAATGACATGGAAAACCTCCAGACGCTCTTCACCGAGAACTGGGAGAGCGGCGCGCTGGGAAACTGGACGGCAGGCCGGCGCGATGTACTCAATCCGGGCAACTATCTGCTGCCGGACTGGCACGTGACCGATCAGCTGCCCGGCGGGCAACACGGGCGCGCCGTCTTCGGTCAGGCCGCCGATGTGGGCGAGTGCGGGACGGAAGCTGACCAGAGCAGCGTCCGTTACCTCGAAAGCGCGGACATCGTCGTGCCCGCCACCGGGGTTGCGCCGCGGCTGGCCTTCGAACACACCCCCGCCACCGAGATGGACTACGACGGCGGCAACCTCAAGGTCAGCGTCAACGGCGGCCCGTGGCAGCTCGTACCCGCCGCTGCCTTCATCTTCAATCCCTACCCCGGCGAGCTGGCGACGACCGAAGACGGCAACACCAACCCGCTGGCCGGCGAACCGGCCTTCCACGGCAGCGACGAGGGCGACAACAACACCCGTTGGGGCCAGTCGCAGGTGGATCTGTCCGGCCTGGCCGCGCCCGGCGATACGGTCAGGCTGCGCTTTGAACTGGGCGTTGACGGCTGCGGCGGCAGGGTCGGCTGGTACGTGGACGACGTGCAGCTCTACCAGTGCAACCCCAAGCCGCTGGGAACCCTCGGCGGTGTGATCGAAAACGCGGGCGGCGCGCCCCTCGCCGGCGTCAGCGTGACCGCGACGGCATCCACGCACGTCTTCACCGCCGCCAGCGACGCGAACGGCGCTTACTCGATGACCGTGCTCGCCGATACTTACGCCATGACGGCGTCGCTCTTCGGCTACGCCGACCGCGTGATCACCGACGTGGTGGTCGCCGGCAACGCCCACACGACACAAGACATCACGCTCACGGCGCTGCCCGCAGCGACCCTCAGCGGGCGGGTGACCGACGCCAACACCGGCTGGCCGCTGTACGCCCGCCTGGACGTCGCCGGCCCATCCGGCAACGCCACCTTCTGGAACGACCCGGACACCGGCGACTACGCCTTCACCCTGCCCACCGGCATGACCCACACGCTCACGGTCAACGCCTGGACGCCCGGCTACCAGACGGCGACCGGCGCGGTCTACCTCGACGGCGACGGGACGCGGAACTTCCCGCTCAATGTCACGGCCACCCCGTGCCGCGCCCCCGGTTACACGGATGGCACGGCGCAACTGATCCAGGACGGCGGCTACGAACTCGGAACGCCCAACCCGCACTGGCAGGAATATTCATCCCATAACCACAAAATCATCTACGACGAAGCGCCACGGACCGGCGTCTACAGCGCTTGGCACGGCGGCGACGAAGACGAGCGCACCGCCATCACCCAAACGGTAACTATCCCGGTCGGGACGGCCGAACTCAGCTTCTGGCTCTACCTGGGAGCCTATACGTCAGACGCCGACGACTGGATGACGGCCAATGTGGACGGGAATACGCTTTTCACAGTGAGAGGTAACCAACGGGGAAGTTATTCCAGTTGGACGAGAATTGCGCTCGACGTGAGCGCCTACGCCGACGGCGGCGCGCACGCCCTCCACTTCAATTCTTACAACGACGGATCATCTCGCTCCAACTTCTTTGTGGACGACGTCTCGCTGGTTTCTGCGTACCTCTGTCTCCCCACCGCCGGCGGCATCGTGATCGGCAATGTGTATGACGTGAACACCGGACTGGGCATCAACCGCGCCCTCGTCAGCAATCAAAACGGGCGCGCAACCGCCGCCGCAACCACGCCGGACCCGGCGGCGGACGAAGGGTTCTACACGCTGTTCTCGCCGGCCGGGGCGCGCGTCTTCACCGCCTCGATGACGATGTACGCCAACGAGATTCAAATACCGACCGTGGTCGCCAACCAGGCCAGACGCCAGGACTTCTATCTGAGCGCAGCAATTATGAAGGTGACGCCCCCGGCGCTGAATGCCACGCTGGACGCAGTGCTGGGCGGCGGCGAGACTGCCGCGCGCAGTTTCGCCATCACCAACACCGGCAACGCCATCCTGAACTGGTCCATCTGCCAGCCGCACGACTACGACAACGGCCCGCTGGTCAACAGCCCCGGCACCGGTCCTGATGGCGCCGACGAAAGCATCTTGCAGGATACCAGTCTGGGAATGAGCACCTACGGCAGGGATCACAGCATCGCCAACAACCGGCGCATCGCCGACGACTTTACCCTGACCACGTGCACGTCCATCGAGGAGATTACGTTCTTCGCCTACCAAACCGACTCCGGCCTCGACTCGACCATCAACGCCGTCAATTTCCAGATTTGGGACGGCCCGCCCAACGATCCGGTCAGCCGGGTCGTCTTTGGCGATGCCACAACGAACCGGCTGTTGCGGACGCAATTCGCCGGCGTCTACCGGCGCAGCGAAAGCACGCCCGGCGACGCAACCCACCCCGTCATGGCCGTCGTCGCCGACGCCGGCGGAGTCTCGCTGCCCCCCGGCGTCTACTGGCTCGATTGGCAGACCGGCGGCGCGTTGGAAGAGGGCCCCTGGGCGCCGCCCATCACCCTCAACGGGCAGACGGCCACCGGCAACGCCCTTCAGTGCGTCGGCGGCGCATGGACGCCCGTGGTAGACGTGGAACAACAGGGCTTCCCCTTCCTGCTCAACGCGGGCGTCGCGAGCCGCACCCCGTGGGCGACCGCGTCGCCCGGCGCCGGGTCGCGCACGCCGGCGGCAGGCGGGCCGGTCGCCGTGACCTTCGACTCGACCGGGCTGATGCCCGGCCATTACACCGGCGACCTGTTTATCGGAAGCAACGCCCCGACCACGCGCCTGGCTTCGGTCGCGCTGACGCTGGACGTGCTCGGCGGGACGTTCCACGGCCGGGTGAGCGCCGCCGGCAGCGGCGACCCCATCGCCGGCGCCCTGGTCACGGCCGATCCGGGAGAAATTACCACCCTCACCGACGCCGGCGGGCGGTACACCTTCACCAACGGATTGCCAACCGGCGTGTTCACCGTCACCGTGGCGGCCTTCGGTTACTTCGACGACGTCGCCCCGGTCACCGTCATAGGCGGCGCGGACGTGACGCACAATGTCGCGCTCACCGCCAAACCGCTCGCCCAGGTGCAGGGCAAAGTCAGCGACGGCTCCGGCCACGGCTGGCCGCTGTACGCGCGCCTGGAAATTGCCGGCTTCCAGTTCGACGAAGTCATCTTCACCGCTCCGGCAACCGGCAACTACAGCGTCACCCTGCCGCAGGATACCCCGTTCACCTTCACCGTGAGCGCCGAAAGCAGCGGCTACCTCCCCGAAACGCGCGCCATCACGCCCACCGCCGGCGGGCCGGACGAGAATTTCGTGCTGCTGGTCGAGACCACCATCTGCGCCGCTCCCGGCTACGCGATCGCGGACCTGCCTCAGGGCGGTTTTGAAAGCGCCGCGTTCCCGCCGTCCGGCTGGGCCAGCTTTAGAGGCGAAAACGGCCTCGGCGCGCTGCACGACTGGCAGCGCAGCACCGACGCGCCCCATGCAGGCGAGGCCAGCGCGTGCGTCCAGTTCGAGGACGTCGCGGGCCGCGCGCAGGACTGGCTGGTCACGCCGCAATTCACGCCCGAAGCCGGCAGCCATCTCACGTTCTCTATGCGACAAAACTTTGCCGACGCCTTCAACAGCGTCTACACCCTCCGCGTCTCCACCGGCAGCCAGACCACGCACGCCGACTTCACCACCGTCATGACCTACCAGGAGACGGACTTCACCACGAGCTACCAACCGTTTAGCATGAGCCTCAGCGCCTACGCCGGACAGCCCATCTACGTGGCTTTCGTCATGGAGCAGGACAACGGCGACAGCTGGTGCCTGGACGACGTGAGCATCACGCCGGGCATCTGCGCGCCGGTGAGCGGCGGCATGCTCGTCGGCAACGTCGTCGCCGCGAACAGTGGCGCGGGCGTCAACGGCGCGACCATCGCCAGCCAGGAGTACGTGACCGTCGCCGCGACCAGCCGGGCCACCGCCGACGATCCGGCGCTGGACGATGGCTTCTACAGCCTCTTCGTGCCCTTCACCGGCGAGCGCGCCTTCACCGCCGCCGCCGCCAACTACGAAACCGACGTGCAGACGCCCACCATCGTCGCCGAGGCCGTCGCCGTGCAAGACTTCGCGCTCGGCGCCATCAACTACACCCTCACCCTGCACCAGGTCGGCGCGGGCGTCCTCACGCCCGCCGCCGGCGCGCACAGCTACGCCGCCGGCGCGCGCGTTGACCTGAGCGCGGCCCCGGCCCCCGGCTGGCGCTTCGCGGGCTGGTCGGGCGACCTGACCGGCGCGAACAATCCCGCCATGCTGACCCTGGACGGCCACAAAGAAGTCACCGCCACCTTCAGCGCGCTGACGTACACGCTCGCGGTCGAAACCGTGGGCGACGGCGCGGTGGCGCGCGACCCCGATCGGGCGGACTACTTCTACGGCGACGTGGTCACGCTCACCGCTGTGCCCGATCCCGGCTGGTACTTCGGCCAGTGGAGCGGCGACGCCGGCGGCATCCTCACCCGGACCACCGTGACCATAGACGCGAACAAACTGGTGACGGCGACGTTCGTCTCCACGCTGCCCACCTACTACACCCTGACCCTGAGCCTGGAAGGCAGCGGAACCATCACGCCCAGCGTCGGCGCGCACAACTACCTCTCCGGCACATCGGTCAGCTTGAGCGCGGCGCCGTCCGTGGGCTGGCAATTCGCAGGCTGGTCGGGCGATCTGACCGGCGCAGACAATCCCGCCGCGCTGATCATGGACGCGAGCAAGAACGTCACCGCCGCCTTCACGCCCACCGCAGAAAACCCGAAGGTCTTCCTGCCGCTGGTTCTGCGCAACTAAGAAGAAAAGGTGTGGTTGCGGGCGGTATCTCCCCCGCAACCACACCCCTTTTATGCCGCCTGCGATGTCAAAGGAAAAAAGAAAAGTGTTGTTTGCCCACGGTATCCCGCGTGCAAACAACACCCCCTTTACCCTGTCCATCAAAAACGGCTACACACTTCCGACTTCCTGACTTTCGACTTTCCGACTTTTGACTTTCGACTATTTCAAAGGAGCCCATATATGCCACAAAACCACATCCGCAAAACCCTGATCGTGTGCGCCGCGCTGATCGCGCTGGCGCTGGCCGCGCCGCAAGCCGTGAAAGCCTGCGGCGGCGGCGTCATCTGCGTAGACAAAGATGCGACCGGAACGCCCCACAACGGCCTGACCTGGACGACGGCCTACACCAACGTGCAGGATGCGCTGGCCGTCGCCGCTCCGGGCAACGAAATCTGGGTGGCCGAAGGCGTCTACTACCCCGACGAAGGCGTGGGCCAGACCAACAACGCCGTCAGCGCCACCTTCGCCTTGCGCCCCGGCGTGGCCGTCTACGGCGGCTTCAACGGCACGGAAACCGCACAGATACTGCGCGACCCCTCGGCGCACCGCACCCTCCTCAGCGGCGACATTGACAAGAACGACGTCACCGACGCCTACGGCATGGTCACGGACGTGGCGGACATCGCCGGCGCCAACGCCTACCACGTCATCACCGGCAGCGGCGTGACCGCCACCGCACGGTTGGATGGATTCATCGTCACCGCCGGATATATCACTGGGGATAGTTTCAAAGACTCCGGCGGCGGAATGTATGTCTACCAGGGTAACCCGACATTGAATGGTATCACCTTCAGCGGTAACTACGCAGAAGACGGCGGCGGAGGTCTGTACATCGAAGAAGGTAATCTGACACTGACCAACATCTTTTTTAGCAACAACCAGGCAGACGAATTTGGCGGCGGGATGAATGTTTACTACGGAGCCGCGTCATTGACCAATGTAGTCTTCAGCGAAAATCAATCTACCCTTGCCGGTGGAATGGAAATTTGGGAAAGCGATGTCACATTGGCGAATGTCGTCTTCGACAGCAATCGAAGTGTGATAGCTGGGGGACTGCATAATTATGGTCCAAACCACACCACACTGAACAATGTCAGGTTCAACAACAATCAGGCTGACGGAAGTGGAGGAGGAATGCGCGACGAGGACTATAGCGTCACGGACTTCAATAACGTCAGTTTCACCAATAACCGGGCAGGAGAGGATGGCGGCGGTCTATACAGCAGCTACAGTATCCACAGGATGACCAATGTCACATTCAGCGGCAACCAAGCTGGCGGCTATGGTGGTGGGCTATACAACGATTCCGACAGCTATACCACGGCGATGACCAATTGCATCCTAACAGGCAACTACGCCAACTACGGCGGCGGGATGTACCTCTTCTTAGACGACAGCACCAAGACCAATTTCACGATCAGCGGCAATCACGCGGCCGTCGCAGGCGGTGGGATATACAACGAATACAGCTACCTGACTCTGGTTAATAGTATCGTGTGGGGCAATACAGATGGTGATTCAGGAGCGCAAATTTACAACGACAATGATAGTTCCTCCGAAGTCACCTACAGCATCGTCCAGGGCGGCTACGCAGGGACCGGCAATCTGGACGCCGACCCGCGCTTCGTCGCGCCGATCGCGGCGACGGCGGCGCCTACCACCACCGGCGACTATCGCCTGCTCGGCGTCTCCCCGGCGATTGACGCCGGCGCCCCCGCGACCTGCCCCGACACCGACCTGCGCGGCGAGCTCCGCGACGATCTGCGCTGCGACATGGGCGCCTACGAGTTCACCCTCGCCGACGGCGACACCGTCGCCAGGTCCGGCTTCGCCGCCGCCACGCCGTACAGCTTCGGCCCAACGCTGATCAGTGTGACGCTTGCGGCGGCAGACAGCGGCAGCATCACCGCGACCCGGCACGCCGCCTACCCCGGCGGATCGCGCGACGCCGGCGAGGTCGCCAGCACCTGGTGGATCAGCAGCAGCCTGACCGACGGGTTCCCGCTCACCCTCAGCCTGTGCTACCGCGACGCCGACGTCACCGACCTGAACGAGAACACCCTGGAGGCGTTCCGCTGGGTCGGCGGGACGTGGGTGGACCAGAACGCCACGCCCGACCCGGAGCGCAACTGCGTCAGCGTGGACAACGTCGCCGGCTTCAGCGCCTGGACGCTCAAGGATACCAGTGTGGGCGCGGCGACGCCCACCGCCGTCGGCCTGCGTGGGCTCGCCCGGCAAACCGGCGCGTGGCCCCTCTGGGGCGTCGCGCTCCTCGCCCTGGGCGCCGGCGCGACCTTCCGCACAAAACGCAAACGATAGCCCGAACGACAGCAAATATGAAGGGCAATATTCTACTTCGGCAATCCCAGAGCTAAAGCCACAGGGCCAAACGCACGAGGCCCTTCGGGCCGGGACATATAGCTCTACCCGGTTAATCCTTGCGGTTTCTTCAGCCCGCAGGGCTTTGTGTGTTTAGCGCCAGGGCTTTAGCCCGGCGTCTTCCGGAAGCCCCGATAGAAGGTTAACACTTTAATTCGGTAATTGGGTTCGCCGCCTGCGCACGGGCGTCAACGATACTGTTGATAAAATAAAGATTGCACATTAACAGCCGATAAGAAAAATAACTCAGGTTGGCGCAAGCGCCGCGAACGGCGAACGCCGTGTAGGCGCCGGTTTAGTTCCATCCCA
>DAOUFX010000286.1:0-3376 GCA_034429675.1 Anaerolineae bacterium
GATGTTTCCTTATCCAAACGAACACGGGTTTTGAATTTTGCCGAGAGGAGCGGGCAATTCTTGTTGCGAAAGCGCACTGTCGAGGGTGTCGAAGACATCGAAGAGCGTATCGAGGCGCATCATCTCGTAAAAAACGCGGACCGGATTTCCGACCGGGCAGACAAGACTGACGACGCCGTTGACTTCTTGTGCGCCCTTGAGCAGGTGCAGCAACGGGTAGTCGCCGTCAGCATCCACCACCCGCACGTCGGAGAGGTCAACGACAAAGTGCGTGATGTTTTCTTTGAGGAGTTGTGAAAACACTCGCATCAATGCCGGCGCATTGAACACATCCATACGCTCCCGCAGGGTGACTATGGCAATGTGGTGCAGTTTTTCGATCTTTGAAATATTTGTGTTCACGTCCATGGTAACACCAGCAACAACGGAATGGTTGAAAAGGGGAAGCCAGGCCGGAAATGATGCATTACGTTAGTTAAGCAGACGTCTCAGCGAGTTCTTCAATTCGGTGATGGTGAAAGGGGCTGAAAGGAAATCATTGGCGCCCGCATCCAGAACTTGCTGGCGCAAGTTCTCATTGTTTTTGATAGAGAACATGATCAGGGGCAGATCCTTGTATTCGTTTTGATTGCGCAGATGAACCACCAGGGAGACGCTATCCACGTCTGGCGTTGCGACATTCGCCAATACCAGATCAACCGTGCCGATATTGGATAACAACGAGAGCGCATCCGGCACATCCATTGCGGTGATGACCGTTTGACCATCTATCCGCAAAAGATCGCGTAAGGCCGGGCGCATCACCGGGTTGTTCTCAATCAACAGTATAACGGCCATGGTACTCTCCTGGATTTTGAGTAGCTCTTGAAGCAGACTCTGAATCTATGTGAAAAGCCGCCCGTTGTTGGGATGTTTGGCGGCGGCTTGGCTACATCAATGCTAACATAGCCGCCTGGCCTCGTCGTTACCGGTATGTTGCAGGTTGGTTACCACCCCCCGGTCATGTAAAAATTCCGTTAGGAGGCCTTAATCTATCTGTAACGCCTATGGTAAAGGCGCCGGTATACAATACGAACGCAGGTGCGGACACCAGGCAACAAGCTGTGAAGGTTGGATAGGCGTATGGAAAACTTAAACACGATCGAAAGCCTTGAAGTGGAGCTGGCAGAGGAGCGTCGTCGGGCGCAATTGGCCATCGCCGCTCGCTTACAGGCAGAAGCCGAAGTCGCGCGCTGGCGCGATCTTAGCATGACATTGGAAGATACGCTCAAGCGGCGCAATGCCGATCTCACCGCCCTCAACACCATCGCTACGACGGCCGGGCAATCCTCCACGCTGGAACAAGCTTTTCTGGTCATCCTGGACCGGACTCTGGAACTGACCGGAATTCAGGCTGCGGCCATCCATACACTGGACGATGAAGGCAAGATTCTGAATCTCAAGGCGCAGCGTGGGCTTTCCACAGACCTGGCCGACAGGATGCAGAGCCTGGGGATAGGCGATGGCCCGCTGGGACAGGCCGCCAAGTGGGGCCGTCCGATTGTGTTGGATAAGAGTCTGGACAAGTGGGGGCTGATTATTTCCGGAAACGGCCAACAGGATTCGCCGGGGGTTGCCGGCCTTCCCATTCAGTCGCACAACCGGGTGTTGGGCATCCTCAGCGTTTTCGCCCACGACGTTAAACTTCTCAATCCCCACGAGTTACAACTGCTTATTGCCATCGCCAATCAAACCGGCGTCGTGATTGAGAACACGCGGCGGGCAGAGCAAGCCGCGCAAATTGAAATTCTGCGTGAACTTAACCGGCTGCGCTCAGAGCTGATCGCGAACGCCTCGCACGAGTTGCGCACGCCCCTTGGGCTGATCAAGGTTTTCTGCACCTCGCTTTTGGCGCAAGACGTGGCTTTCGACGAGGCTACGCAGCGACAATTCTTGCACGGGATTGACGAAGAAACCGACAAGCTCAAGATTATCGTGGACAACCTGCTGGGGCTTTCGACGTTGGAAAGCGGCCGGTTGCGCCTGGACAAACATGTGATAGACCTGCGCGCGCTGACCCGCAAGGTTGTCGAGTCTATCCAACTCGATCTTCACCCCACATCTGTCGGCCCCGGCGGCAACCCGGCGGCGGCGCACTATGAATTTGTCTACGATTTCCCTAACCACCCGTTGACGGCGCCGGTGGATGAGAAGCGCATCGAACAGGTTTTGCGCAATCTGTTGAGCAACGCGGTGAAGTACTCGCCCAACGGGGGACGGATTACGATCCAGGGGCGCGGCGACAAGTGGCAGGTGCTCATTCGAATCAGCGATGAGGGTATCGGCATCACGCCAGAAAATTTGGAACATATTTTTGAGCGTTTCTATCGCGTCGAGAACGAACAGACACGCATGATTGGCGGCGTAGGGCTGGGGTTGGCAGTGTGCAAAGGTATCGTCGAGACGCACGGTGGGCGTATCTGGGCCGAAAGCGTGCCCGATGCGGGAAGCCACTTCTATTTTACGCTTCCGGTGGATGAGAATTTCAGGGTAAGTTAGGGACAAAGCTCAGAAGTTTTTGAGTCATCCCGGTTGCTAAGGGGGATACGATGAATAAAGGAAAGCCTTGTGTGCTCGTTGTGGATGATGAACCGCGCTACGTTTGGGCGATCAAAGTCAATCTCGAAAGCCGTGGGTACCTGGTCATAACAGCGCAATCCGGTGAACAGGCCATCGCGCTGGCGCTGACGCAGGAGCCCGATCTGGTGATGCTGGACGTGCGGATGCCGGGGATGGACGGGTACACGGTCTGCAAACAGATTCGTGAATTCTCGGCGGCGCCTATCATTATGCTGACGGCAATGGCCGAAGAAGTGGACAAGGTCAAAGGGCTGGATGCCGGGGCGGATGATTATGTGACCAAGCCCTTCAGCACGGAGGAATTGATGGCGCGCGTGCGCGCTGCATTGCGACGGGTGGAACTGAGCGAACGTCCGGCCCCCCGACCGGCTTTCCAAACCGGCGCTTTGCGTGTGGATTTTGTCCGGCAGCGCGTTTTTGTGGAGGATCACGAGATCAGTTTGACTCCGACCGAATATCGTCTGCTCCAGGAATTGGTCAATCAACCTGAGCACATTTTGATGGCGGATTATTTGTTGGAAAGAGTTTGGGGACTGGGATACGAAGGGCAGGATCGTCTGGTGCGGCAGGCCATTCACCGGTTGCGCCAGAAAATCGAGGCGGATCCGCAAAACCCACGATATATTCACACTTTGCGCGGGATGGGGTATACGCTATCGCTTTCTGGATAGGCGGCGTTTTGATAGCGCCGTAAAAACAGCTTTCAGCGGGTAGCCGGAATCGTCGTTGAAGGTATCGGCGAAAAGGGTGGTTTTGG
>DAOUFX010000287.1:0-10430 GCA_034429675.1 Anaerolineae bacterium
CTTTTCTTCCCCCCAACGGGGGGGGAATGCGCGCGATAGAATCTTTTCTTCCCCCCAACGGGGGGGGAATGCGCGCGATAGAATCTTTTCTTCCCCCCATTGGGGGGAATTAAAGGGGGGAACTTGCTCAAGTACGCTGAGACAAACTATGGCGAATACTTTATGACAGTAACCAAATTGCAAATTACGGATTACGGATTGTAACTGCACAGACATCTTTCACAGAGTTGCGCCGAAGAACCGGCTGAAGCCGGTAAGTACAATCGCGTGAGTACACTCCGACTTTAGTCGGTCTTCTTGCGCCAGATAGCAGCTGTATAGTTACTACGGATTACGAATGTAACCGGACAGGTGCAACGCACTTCTGACGCTGGCAAAGATGCCGGTCATAGCACAGAAGCCGTCATTCACCTGCTGCCCAAGTGCGTCGCACCTTGAGCGGTGATGACATTCACGTTTCACGTTTCACGTTTCACGTTTCACGTTTCAGGAGATAACCCTTGTCCAACCTGCATCCCTTGTTAGCCCAAATGCGCCCCAGCGACGAGCAAGCGCCGGCGATTACCGCGCGCGGGGTGGACGTTGCCGTGACCGCAGGCGCGGGAACGGGTAAGACGCGCACGCTGGTGGCGCGTTACCTGTCCCTGTTGCTGGACGATGTCCCGCTGCGCTCAATCGTGGCCATTACGTTCACCAAAAAGGCGGCGCGGGAGATGCGCAATCGCGTGCGCCAGGAGGTGCGGCTTTACCTGGACGAAGGGCAGCTCAACGACCAGGAGCGCCATCGCTGGCAGCGCGTCTACGAAGCCCTGGACGCGGCGCGCATCGGCACCATCCACAGCCTGTGCGGCGAATTGCTGCGCCACCATCCCGCCGAAGCCAACCTCGACCCCCGCTTTGAGATGCTCGACGAAGGGACGGCGGCCCTGTTGCAGGCGGAAGCCGTCGAGTCCGCCCTGGCTTGGGCCGCCGCCGACCCGCAGGCCGCGCGCCTCTTCGCCGACTTCGGCGAGCAAGATCTGCCGCAGGTGTTGGCGCAACTGCTGTCCCAACGGCTGGACATCGCCGCGTTTACCCGTCCGGTAGACTGGTGGGCGCTGTGGCAGCCCTACCTGACCGCGCCGCTGCGCGCCTTTGTGGAAGATAGCGGGGTGCAAGCGGACTTCGCCGATCTGTCGGCCCTGCGCGCCGACGGGACGCTGGCGCGGGCGGCGGAGGTTGGCGACAAACTGGCCGGGCCGCTCGCCGAACTGCTGCGTCTGTGGGACGAAATCACGGCGGCGCAGGCCGCGGGCGATTGGGTCGCCGTCTCCACGCGGCTCGCGCCGTTGCGCGCAGCGATGAAAAGTCACCTGGGGACGAAGGGGAACTGGGCGCCGGCCGAACCCAAGCCCATCATCAAAGACTTGCAAACCGGCTACGACGAAAACCTCAAGGCTCTGGTGGGCGACGGCCTGGACCTGGCGCTGGATCGGGAAATCGCGACGGCGATCCTGCCGGAGCTGCTTCGCCTGTACGATCAGACGTTGGCGACGTACACCCGCCTCAAAGAAGAACGCCGCGCGCTCGACTTCGACGACCTGGAAGCCGGAGCGGTGGCCCTGCTGAAAGATCACCCGGAGGTCTGCGCGCGCTGGCAGCAGGAAATCCGCGCGCTGCTGGTGGACGAATTCCAGGACACCAACGCCCGCCAGCGCGATCTGCTGGCGCGGCTCAACGGGGACGGCGGCAAGCTCTTCATCGTCGGCGACGCCAAACAATCCATCTACCGCTTCCGGGGCGCGGACGTCACCGTGTTTCGCGCCGCCCGCCAGGAGATCGCGGCCAGGGGCAAAGCCTATTCCCTGGACACCTCCTACCGGGCGCACCGCGACCTCGTGGCGGATCTGAACGCCCTGCTCCAGCCCGCGTTGGGTACTGAGGAAGACCCGGCGCGTCCCTACGTCGAGCCGTTCGCGGCGCTGGCCCATCGCCGGGAGACGCCCGCGCCCGGATTGACGCCGCCCTACATCGAGTTGCACCTCGGCGTAGGGAGCAAGAGCGACGGCGCACTGGACAAGGCAGCGGAAGCCCTCGTCGCGCGGTTGGCGGCGCTGGTGGAAAGCGAGCAGGTGCAGGTAACGACGCACGACCCCGACAGCGGTCAATCCCAGGTGCGGCTCCTGAATTACGGCGACATCGCCATCCTCTGTCGGGCCTCCACCTCATTTGCGCCCTACGAGAACGCTTTGGAAAACGCAGGCGTCCCCTTCCTCACCGTGGCCGGACGGGGGTTCTACGAGCGCCCGGAAGTACGCGATGTGCTCAACGCCCTGACCGCGCTGGCCGCCCCCACCGACGACCTGGCGCTGGCGGGGCTGCTGCGCTCTCCGGCCTGCGGCCTCTCCGACCTGGCGCTCTATCGCCTGACGGAAGCGCGGGCAAAGCAGCCGTCGCCCTCGCTGTGGGCGGCGCTCACCGGCGAGGCTACGGATTTTCTGGAAAATGAAGCGGACTGCGCCGCGAACGCCGTCGCCCTCATCCAACGCCTGCACGCGCAGGTGGGACGGACGCCGGTCGCCGACCTGCTCAAGCGCTTCCTGGACGCGACGCACTATCGCGCGGCGCTGTTGGCTACGGGGCAGGCGCGCGGCGCGGGCAACCTCGCCAAGTTGCTGGCCGACGCCCATACCGGCGGCGCAGTGAGCGTGGGCGAGTTCCTGGAGTACGTGACCCAACTGCGCGACGCCGGCACACGCGAGGGCGAAGCCCACACCTTGAGCGTCGGCGCGGTGCAACTGATGACCGTCCACGCGGCCAAGGGGCTGGAATTCCCCATCGTCGTCATCGGCGACGCCGGCAAGGCCGGGCGGGGCCGGAGCGGGGTGCTGGTGGACTCACGGTTGGGCGTCGTGCCGCCGATGAAACAGGAAAGCGAAGAAGCCGCACCCGCCGCGGCCTCGCTGGCCTACCGGCTGGCGCAGCAGGTCGCCGCAGACGAAGAAGCCGCCGAGTCCGACCGCCTGCTGTACGTCGCAGCGACGCGGGCGCAGGAGATGCTCATCATCAGCGGGACCGCCAGTTCCCTCAAAAAAGGGCTGGGCCTGTATGGCTGGCTGGCGCGATTGGATACCGCGCTGCACCTGAGCGACTCCGCGCCGGCGTGCGCGGATGACGGTCACGCGGTCCATTCCCCGCCCCTGACCCTGGCCGGGCGCCCCGTCATCGGCAGCCTCTACGAAGGCCAGACAGAAATCCCCCGGACGCCAGCGCGGGTGGCGGCGGCGCGCCCCACAGCCTTCCCCGCGCAGTTGCCTTTGCTGGCGCCCCTGGGGCCGGCGCCAACGCCAGCCGACGACAAGACCGAGGACGCGCGCCGCGATCCGCCCCGGCGCGTCTGGCGCGTCGTCCCAGAAGAGGCGCGCCCCACGGCCCCGGCGTGGGTGGTGGGGAAGCTGGTCCACGGCGCATTGGAGCAATGGCTGTTCCCCCGCAGCGCGACCTTCGCGCGCTGGGCCGAGACCGAAGCGCGCAGCTGCGGGATCACGGCGGAGGCCGAATTGCGCGACGCCGGGCGGCGCGCCGCGCGGATGCTGGAGCGCTTCCAGACGACGCCGCTGTATGCGGAAATGGCCGGCGCCGCCCGCCGCCTGCACGAAGTCTCGTACACGTACACCTTGCCGGATGGCGCGCTGGAGCAGGGCGTCCTCGACGCGCTATTCCTGGCCGATGGGCAATGGACCCTGGTAGAATTCAAGACAGATCACGTCCGGGACCAGGCCGCGTTGACCGAATGGCTCGCCGGCAGCGATTACGGCGCGCAGGTGAACCGGTATCTGGCTGCGGCCGAGCGGCTGCTAAGCGTGCGCCCGCGCCCGGCGCTGTGCTTCCTCAACGTCGGCGGGGCGGTGCAGGTGGTGACGGAGTTGTGGGGGTGATGCTCCCGCTGCACAAAGTGAATGGGCTACTTCGTTGACCATCCGTAAAAGCAGAAACGCAACCGCTCCCATCATGCAATCAGGAGGAAAGATCAATGAAACACTTACGAATGCTGCCTGTACTGCTCTTGTGCGCACTCTTAGCCGGCGGGCTAAGCGCACAAACCGCGCCAACACAAGCGCAGGCAGCTTACGACTGCGCTGCGTCTGAAGGTCTGCCGCAGGCCGAGTGTGAAGCGCTGGTCGCGATCTACAACGCTACCGGCGGCGACCATTGGATTGTCCAAACCGGCTGGCTCCAGACCGCCACACCCTGTACGTGGTATGGCGTTACCTGCGAGGATGGACGTGTGACACGTCTGGAAATGATCAACAATGCGGTAAGCGGCGCTCTTCCGCCGGAAATCGGGGAGCTCACTGCGCTAAACCTTCTTAAGTTGAACAACAAATTCCCGTATGAAGAGCGTTACCTGACCGCGCTGCCGGCAGAAATCGGCAATCTCGCCGCCTTGACGGTGCTCGACATGGGTTACAACGACCTGACCGCGCTGCCGGTAGAAATCGGCAATCTCGCCGCTTTGACGGTGCTCGACCTGAGTTACAATCGCCTGGCCGCATTGCCGCCGGAAATCGGCGATCTCACGACATTGCAAGAACTTTCTCTGGACAATAACGACTTGAACACCCTGCCGCCGGAGATCGGCAAACTCAGCGCGCTGACAAAGCTTTCCGCGAGCTATAACGGATTGAGCACATTGCCGCCGGAAATCGGCGATCTCGCTGCACTGACGGTGCTCCAATTGAGCCGCAACGAATTTGCCGCACTCCCACCGGGAATCGGCAATCTCCATGCGCTGACAAGCCTTTCCCTGAGTGGCAATTATTTAACCTCGCTGTCGCCGGAAATCGGCAATCTCCATGCGCTGCTAAGCCTTTTCCTGAGCCATAACGAATTGGCCGCGTTGCCGCCGGAGATCGGCAATCTCGCTGCGTTGACAAGCCTCTATCTGGGAAATAACCACCTGACCGCATTGCCGTCGGAAATCGGCAATCTCACTGCATTGGGGGAACTCGATCTGTGGAATAACCATTTGGCGGCGCTGCCGCCAGAGATGGGCCATCTCACCGCATTGACCCGGCTCTACCTTTCCGGGAACCATCTGGCGACGCTGCCGCCCGAAATCGGCAATCTCACCGCATTGCGACTGCTTTACCTGTCCGGCAATCGTTTGACCACGCTGCCACCGGAGATCGGTAACTTTGCCGGATTGTGGGAGCTTTACCTGGACAACAACGCGCTGACCGCGCTGCCGCCTGAAATCGGCAACCTTGCGAAATTGTCAGTTCTCGCTTTATCCAACAACAACCTGGCGACACTGCCGCCGGAAATGGACGGCCTCTCCATCCTGACGCGGCTCTACCTGTCCAATAACGACTTGATTACGCTGCCAACAGCGATCGGTGACTTGACCGGCGTGTGGGAAATGACCCTGGATCACAACGCCTTGATCACCTTGCCGCCGGAGATCGGCAACATCGCCGATTTGAAGATGCTTTATCTGCACAACAATCCGCTGAACGGTGAGATCCCCGCTTTCATGACCGCATTGAAACTTTACACCCTCACTTTTTATGAAACCAACTGGTGCGCACCTCCCACCGGAGCCGTTCCGGCGTGGCTGCTCACTATCAGTAAGGTTCACGGCACCGGAATGGTCTGCGGGCAAGCGCCGGGCAGTTTGCAGGGCGTCGTGACATTGCCGGGCGGTATCCCGGCAAATGGGATACAAGTGGACCTCTACCGGGATGTCGTGAACAACATCGGATACCATCTCACCGCCACCCACACCCACACCCTCACCGATGGTGTCTACCGCTTCGACGGTCTGGGACAAGAGATTGATTATCGCGTTCGTTTTACAGACCCTGCGGGCCATTACGCCCCGGAATACTACGACAATGGCTCAAACCTCGGACAGGCCACGGCAGTAACCGTCACCCTGGGAACCACCCGCACAGGCATTGACGCGGAGCTGTCGCCGTCCGTCGTGGAACTCGTCAAGTCCGCCAACCCCACCCGCTACGTCGCCAACGGCGGACTGATCACCTACACCCTCGTCCTCTCCGCCAACGTGGATGCCACCTTACACCTCTATGATCCACTCGGCCCCCACCTGACCTGGCAGGGATTCGCCGGCAAAATCCCGTCCACCCTCACCTATACCAACGCCGCCCTCACCGGCACCGTTGACGCCGATGCCAAAGGGCCTCTGCCGCTCTCCTTCGTCGTCCGGGTCAATGTGCCCGAAGAATCCTTCGTCAGCGACTTCGCGCAAGTCGGCAACACCGCCTACTACTACTTCACCGACGAGACCCTCGCGCTCAAACGCCCCGCGAACACCCAGGTCAACAGCGTCTATCGCGGGACACTGCCAACGCTTTACCTGCCGCTGGTGATGCGCAGTTTGTAGAGACGTTGCACTGCAACGTCTCGAAATGATAGTGATGGGTGCATGAGACCTTAAAGTGCCCCCAAAGGCGAGACCGAGAATAAGCAAAAATACGGTTGCTGGAACAAGATAGCGCCGCCCGGCCTCGCAATGAGGCCGGGCGACGCATTTCTACAAGGTCACATGCGGCCATAGAGAAAAGAAATCCGTGCGATCCGTGAAATCCGTGTTGCATTCTTCTGCGCTTCTGCCCGGAATTCAAAACACGCCTCTATATGATTCCTATTGTCAGAGCCATGCACCTGTTATACAATGAAAATGTAGACGCCATCATACGATAAAGGGGTGCACAATGAGTATAACGGTGGCATTTCCTGAAGAATTGTTGATCGCAACCAAAGAGGATAAGGATGTATTTGCCCGCCGCGCCATGATGTATACGCCAGGGCATCTCTACGAACAAGGTAAAATCTCCTCCGGCGTCGGCGCGCGCATTATGGAATGTGACCGGTGGGCGTTTTACCACCTGCTGACAGAATACGGCTTTGCGGTCATAGACTACACTGAAGAAGACATGGTCGAAGAAGCGCGAACCAGTCGCGAGCTGGTCGAGCAAAGGAGCGCACAATGACGGTGGTTGCCAACGCCACGCCGCTGATCGCGCTGTCAATCCTGGGACGTTTAGACATCCTGCGCGGCGAAGCTGCGCCGTCGCGCCAATTCGAGGTGGAACCTCTGGATGTGAAGAGTATCCGCGAGAAGTATCACCTTTCGCAAGCGGAGTTTGCGACGTTGTTGGGCATCAGCGTCAAGACGCTGCGCAACTGGGATCAGGGGCGCCGCACCCCCGAAGGCCCGGCGCGCGTGCGGTTGCAGGTCGTCGCCCGTCACCCGGAAGCCGTGTGGGACGTCGTGCGCCCGGCGCCTATCGAGTAAGGCGCATTCACCAAAACACACCGCCGCCCGGCCTCGTCATGCGGCCGGGCGGCGCGTCTTCCATTCGCTTACCTGGTTCGGGTGTAGGCTGTACTCGCCGGCAATTATCGCAAGGTCAGCGGTAAGTAGATAGAATGGGGCGTTGTAACCTGCTCTGGCACAGTATAAGTGCGGCTGAAGGAATGTTCACCGTCTACACCGGTAACGGTTAGGATGATGGTGTATTTTCCAGGTTGTGCATAAGTATGCATCGGATGTTGATCTGCGCTGCTGCTACCATCGCCAAAATCCCACGCCCAGGCAACGACAGGGCCGAATGACAAATCGGTAAAAGTCACGGTGGACAGTGAAACAGCAGGGCTCGGTTTCATTGTATACCACGCCCGTATGCCGCTGTGAATTTGTAAGGCAGTCCGGTCTACGACACGAGGAGATTGTTGGATTGTGGCGCTAAAGACAGCGGTTGCTAATTCGCTCAGGTCAGCTATAGGCGCAGTGATAGTGAGCGGGAAGGAGGCATCCGTGTCAGGTTCCAGGTTCAGGGTGTCCGGCAACGCTGCCAGATCGAGGAGACCGTCAGGAACTTCGTAGGTCAGTTGAATCGTAGCCGGGCGTTCACCCTGATTTCCTACCGTCAAGAGGACAACATTGTGCGCATCGGGAATGCGTGTGCGCAACACCACATCGTACGGGCGGGCGCTGTTTGCATAAACCGCGTAAGGATTTTCATCCATGGCCTCAGCGGGTTGAGCCGGTAAGGAGAGGGTAGTATTGCCGGTGTCGCCAATATAGCCGCCGCTGTAGGCCAGATGATCCCATTCATTCCAGCTACTCAAGGTGGCAAAAACGCCGTCGCCGTTGATGTCCGCGACTACATTTGTGTCGGATGGGCCATCCCAACAGTTCCAGTCAATGGGTGCATTGGCATGGTTGACCCGAATGCCCCGGACGGGCACCCAATCGTGAATCCAGCAGTAGTAGCGCGTCCCATAGTCGTCCAAATCGGCGCCGGCATTGAGGCCCACGGTTTCATCCAGGTTTGTTTCATCCAGCGATGGAATATTGGCGAAGCGTGCGTAATCAAAGTAGCCGGCTTCTTCCTGTTTGATCAGCCCCTGCATTTGAAATGCTGTATTCATCACGCTAAGGTGATTGGGCTCGCGGTCCGCAAAATCGTCGCCGCCATGGGGAAGTCCCAGATTATGCCCCAGTTGGTGCATCAGTGTCCCTGCCTGTTGCAAAACGTTGCCGACGCCATCGCCACTCAAGTATGCCCAAAGGGCAGGATAACATCCCAGTGAGACGGCAAAGTCACTGGCGCCTTCACGGAACGTGGCTTCAGCGGCGGGATCGTTGCGCGAAATGCCGGGGGTACAGCGGGCGATATCCCCGCCCAGGTTGCTGACGAAAAGGGCATAGTGGAAAATCGGGCGTCGTTCTGGCGCGAAATAGGTCTGTTTGAAGGTATCAAAAGCCGACCAATCCCAGACGGTGTCTGTCGGCTGTAGCCATTCTTGATCAGGCAAGCTATCAGCCGCACTGAGCGCGCCCCAGGTTGCGGCGTTTCCCCAGGTTAAGGGGGCGTCAGGGCCGTCATCAATGTGAAGATGAATGCCGGTTGAGCCGTCGGGATTGGACACCGGGGCGTCATCGAAGGCATCTACCACGAGGGTGATCGCGGCAGGCTTTGGACGGTGGGAATGCCCCTGGCACCACCCATCGCCGCAGGCGCCCCAATTCTCCATAGCGTCTATCTCGACGAAAATATCTTTGTGCAACGGGTCGGCCCCCATGGCCGGCAGATCTACATCGGGTATGTCATCGCCGTCGGCGTCATAGCCACAGAGCTCCCAAACGTCGAGCAGGCCATCACCATCGGTATCGTCTGTGCCTGAACATAGATCTCCCAGCCATCTGAAAATATTGTCAATGAGCGGTTGTGGCACACCTTCCAAACTGTTAAGATCGCCGTAGAAGACAATGCGCCCTGCACCATATTCCGTCGCAGCCAGCACCGGCGCTCCTACCGGTTCCCTGGAGTCCTGTACACCATTGTCGTTAAGGTCCAGGTAAGTTGCGTCAGAGAGATAGCCTAAAATTTCGATTGGCCCGGTATAGTTGGTAATGCCACTACCAGCAATGTAGCGGAGGGGAGTGACGCCTGCGGTTACACGATGTGGATTAAAACGATCAACCCGATTATCTCCCCGGCTGATACCTGCGAAATGCACGCCAAAGGCATCGGCCAATGCATCTACGGAAGACGGACGCAAATACTCGGAGGCTAACAGAAGTTTACCTCCACCTGAAACGTAAGTTTGATAGGCTTGTATGTCACTGCTGGTATAGCTGCCATAAATTGACGCCCGAATGATATAGTCGTAGGGTTGCAACATTCCTGCGGTAAGTGGGATGGCTCCACGCGGCCATTCGGTCACTTCATACCCGAGAGACCGCAAATACTCTGCCAGGGCTCGCCCTTGATGCGCTGCATTTGGATCAAAAGGCGCTATTTGTGGGTACCACCATGCGCCGCCATCACGCGAGGCATCCACTAAAATGCGAGGAGGAGTGGAGGGAGATGCGGCAACTTGTGTTGGATATGGTGGTGTTATGACAATCACTATCAATACTAACAACGACCATCGAAACATTCGTAGCACTTTCATCGCAAACCTCCTATGATGCGATACAAGGTTATGGGCCATATCCATCATAGCATGCTTTTTGTTAGTGCGAACTAACAAATTTGTCAGGTTATGTAAGAATTAGGTTCGGGGGCATTTCACCGGCAGCTTCCCGGTAGAACGTGGCGTGGCTAAGACCCACCCATTCACATGTTAGTTTATTCCACCTTAGCTCGTGGTCTGGTTTTCGGGGAGCATTATAGTTTATGTTACTTTTGACGACGGCCCAAATCTCAATGATTTAACAATATTAGATATCCTAAAAGCGCAAAATGCCCGAGCTACATTCTTTTTTAATGGAGAACATATTGACTCTCCTGAAAGAAGTGGCACATTAACAGCAACCCATAGTGTAGCGCCGGGTTGTCAGCAGTTGGGGAAGTGAGAATAAGCGGTGCAAGGCTACCCGGCAACGCGACAAAAAAGAGTCCTGGGCCAGG
>DAOUFX010000288.1:0-15945 GCA_034429675.1 Anaerolineae bacterium
GTCTTAATGCCCTCGCGAGCAGTACCTCATTTCTGACTACGCCTACGACTTCCTGAGCAGCGGCCTGAAACTGCGTCTTAATGCCCTCGCGAGCAGTACCTCATTTCTGACGAGCAGAAGACGCTGAATTGTGGCTACGTTTTTTCAAATACGGGTCTTAATGCCCTCGCGAGCAGTACCTCATTTCTGACGCTCTTTTCTTCCGGGGTCAGAAATGCCGACTTTGCCCCACTGGATGTCCGGTTTGGTTGTTGGCGCGTGTTCCGGCTCTGCCGAACTGCCGGTTTTTTGTGTGACGCGCCCCACTTCGGGATGGGCAGCGTATGACTCTTCAGAAGTATCCCCAAAAGCGGGGCTTTTTTTGAGACATACGCTTGCAGCACGTTCTTTATAGCACAATTTAGATGATGATCAATCCCGGCGCGGCGGTCGGTTCCCCGGCGCCCAGGATGGCGCGTTTTCCCTGGCACGCGGCGCACAGGGCGTAGATGCGCACGCTCCCGGCGGCGTTCTCCGGGCATGACTCTCCCTGGCGTGGCTTGACCCACTTCGCCAGTTGGCCCTTGAGCTTTTCCAGTTCTTTGTCCGTCGCCCATATCTCGAAGACGCTGTACTGCACCCGCTCGCCGTAGCCTTCCAGCAGATGCATAATCTTCAACCGGCGCTTGTCGTCGGGAATGTCGTAGCTGATCAGATAAAAAGAACGGTTCGTCATTTGTGCTTTAGAGGATTTTACCGCAAAGGGCGCAAAGGACGCAAAGGTTTTTTATCTTTTTCTTTGCGCTCTTTGCGTTCTTTGCGGTGAAATCTGCTTATCGGAATGCCAAAGCCTGATACTCTGCTGTCTTTTCTCGCAGGCAGCGCGCCACTTCGCGCGCCTGGATTTCCAGGAAGCGCCACAGGGGCAGTGTTTCGCCGGTGCGCGGATGTTGCAACGTTTTGCCCATCCGTTCTTCGTAGGCGGTGACGAAGACTTTGACGGCTTCCCGTTCCATTATCAGCGCCCGCTCGCCCGCTTCCTCGTCGCCGGGGCGGAAGTCCTCCCGGTGCACCATGTCGTGGTGACAGACGTGCAACACCAACCCTTCGATCACCGGGCGGAATTCTTCGGTCAAATCCAGCGCCAGCGAGGGGCGGTTGTAGACGTCTTTGTGCAGGAAGCCCACGTAAGGATCCAATCCGACCGTATAGATGGCGTTTTCCGCGGCCCGCGCCAGCAGGGTGTAGCCAAACGACAGCAACACGTTGACCGGATCGCGCGGCGGGCGGCGGTTGCGCTCGTTGAATTTCCAGGCGGCGTCGAAGAGCAGGCGGTAGCCGCCGAAGTAGCGCGCCGTGGCGCTACCTTCGACGCCCAACAGCGCGTTGAGCGTCTGCGTTCGTCCGGCGCGCGCTTCGTAGCCTTCGAGCGCGGCCAACGCCTCTTCCAGTTCCGCGTTCCCGGCGCGTTTCTGGCGCTGCAGCAGCACGCGCTGGTTGCGAATTTTGCCCGCGACGATGCGCTGCGCCAGGGCCAGCGTGAAGGCGTCGTCGCTTTGTTGCTGGTATTGCGCCCGGCGCAACGCGATGTGCGGGGTCAGTTCGCCCTGGACGCGCCCGTAATATTGCCCGTCCAGCCCCAGGAAGACCACGTCCACGCCGTCCTGCATCAGCCGTTTGAGCGCCGGCGTGGTGATGCCCACGTTGCCCAGGACGACGACTTGCTCGATGTGGCCCAAAGGCGCTTCGGCGATGACCTGCCCGGCGCCGGCGTCGTCTTTCTTGCGTATTTCCAGCCGGCGATGGTCAACGCCAAGCTGCGCTCCTTGTTCGGTGACGTATAGTGTGCTCATCATGGATATATCCCTGGTACGGGTGGGAGTTTTACCGCAAAGGACGCAAAGGGCGCAAAGGTTTTTATGTTTTCTCTGCGTTGTTGACGGCGATTACAAGCCCGTTCTCTATTCCCCATCATCCGCTCACCCGCCGCGTTTGCCCCATTCCCATCACCGTCTGCGCGCCGACGCCGGCGTAGCGGGCGAACTCGGCCAGCAGTTCGAACACGGCCAGCCAGTAGCGATCGCGGTTCTGGGCGCGGTAGGTCGCTTTGCCGATGCAGCCGATGCGCAAGCCGCGCTGTTCGCCGTGGCCGCGATCCCAGCCCGGGGCGCTGCGCAGGCCGAAGCGGCTGACGACGACCATCTCTTCGGCGTAGCGCTGCACGCCTTCTTCGGGCAACGCCACCGGCGCGAAGGCGTTCCAGCGGCGCGCCAGGCTGCCGAAGACGAGGCCCGGCAGCGGCAGCGGTTGGGTTTGTCCCTGGGTTTTGAACGCCGTGGGCGAAGCGAAGAGCAGGGTCCAGGCGTTTTCCGGCGCAGGGCCGGCGGGCAGCAGGTGGCGCGCGGCGAGGGATTGGTAGTCGTCGCAGGCGGCCCAAGGGGAGGAGATTTTGGATTTTGGATTTTGGATTTTGGATTCGGGCGGGTCGTCGTTTGCGCCGGTTCCCGTTTCCAGGGTTTCGACGGTGAAGGTGACGCCTTCGAAGGTGAGGGCGTCGCCGGGAGCGAAGGCGGCGGCGAGGACGGCGGCGACGTCGGCGGCGAGGGCGGTGTAGCGCAGGGTGTACGTCTGCTCCGGCGCGACCAGGCGCTCGCCGCGCCGGGCGCCGATCAGCTCGGAGCAGGTGAACGGGCGCGGGCCTTCGCCGGCGTGGAGCGCTTCGGCCAGGGCCGCGTCGCGCGCCGCGATGTGCGCCAGGAAGATCGCGTGCGCTGCCCGGCCCAGGCGCGGGGGCAGCGGCGCGGTTTGGGTTGGGCGGAGGGTTAAGACTAAGCTGAGTAGGTCCATAGTTGCCTCGCTAGGATTAACCGCAAAGGGCGCAAAGAGCGCAAAGGTTTTTTTGTTGGTTAGAGGTTGTGGACTACGCGTTGGATGCCTTTGCGCAACAGGTCAACGTTGAAGTTGAGCAGCAGTCCTAACTTGCAGCCGGTCAACTTCAGATAGGTCAAGACTTGCGCCATGTGGATGGGCGCGAACGCCTCGATGGCTTTCAGTTCGACGACGACTAAGCCATCCACCAGAAAGTCCAGCCGGAAGCCGCAGTCAACGCGGGTTCCTTTGTAGATGACCGGAACCGGTTTTTGTCGCTCGAAGGGGATGTTCTGGAGATTGAATTCGTAAGCCAGGCATTCCTCGTAGGCTGATTCCAGCAGTCCTGGCCCCAATTGCCGGTGCACCTCAATGGCCGCGCCGACAATACGTTTCGATAACGGATTTTCCATAGATACCTCCTGGTTTTACCGCAAAGGGCGCAAAGAGCGCAAAGGGGGAAACATAAAAAACTTTGCGTCCTTTGCGTTCTTTGCGGTTATCTTCTCCTACGCGCCGCGTCCCGGATGGCCTGCAAGTTGATGATCTCGGCGACTGCGTAGCGCGGCGGGAGCGCTCCGGCCACGGGTCGCAGGCGCGCGACGGGCGGGAAATACCCGCAGCGCCCGTGGAGCTCGGCCAGCAGCGCGGCGGCGGCGAAATTGAGCGCGGGCAACACCACCAGCAGCGGCGTCGTCTGCCACTCCGCCGGCGAAAGCTGCGCCGCCTCGGCCAGCGCGACGGCGTGCTCCGCGAACGGCGCATCGAGATCGAGCTGTGTGGGGATGTCGCGCACCTCGGTCACAGTCTCGCCGGTAAGCGCGGAGAGCTGCGCGAGCTGGTCGGGGGTCAGGGGGTGCGTGTAGTTTAGGATGATCATGGGGAGGGCTCCTTGATGCGTGATGCGTGATGCGTGATGCCCCATTGTTGGGCGATTTCATTCAACTCTTTGACAATTTCACACGTCAAATTAGTGACCTCCTGCGCTGGTTTGGGACTTTTGCGGAATCCCGAATGGAGTACGTCGTTTCGTAAATTTGCTAACTGGTAAGGATCGCACCATAACTTGCGCAGGCGTTTACCTTCTGTCACTGTGTCCCAGCGATCCAGATATCTGGAAACGCGCAACGTTTGACCTGTTTCAGAGTCTTTGATCTTGCCACCAACAAGCAAGATTTCCATTTCTTCACGTTCGCTCTTATCCTGGACGTCCACGCCGAAATGGACGCACAACAGCGACACTAACCATTCCCGGCTCAATGAGAGGGTATGGACAATTTGTCCGGTTTGGTGATACCAGTTAATCATTCCCAATTGCCTGTTCAGACGTTCGTTGGGTGTTCCCGTAGATTCAAGGCCGAATTGCCCATATCCGGCAGCCAGGCTATCTGCCAGTAAGGCAAATGGCGGCGGCAAAACTTGCTTTACCGCGGCTAATCTTTCCGGCAGCTGATAAGCCGCCTCGCTCACTTGTGTCGGGCGCAGCAATTGTAATCCCAACGCAACTTCATCCACGGTTTTTGCTAATTCATCAAGAGTAGTTTGTTGCTGCTTTTGCAATTGTGTAGCCAGATAGCGTGCACTGCCAGTGTAAATGAATTGGTTAGTAGCGGTGAGCCAATCAAGAAGCGAGACAAATCCTGATAAATCAATCACTGGGGCCGGTTGGTTTTCCTTTTCATTGCCCAATTCATAGGCCCCATAATAAATCGCTTCAATTGTCACGTTCCGCGCTTCCTTGAGGTAAGCAGCAGCCAGAAACACCAGAAATGGAATGGATCGTAATCCGTGGGTGATGTCAAAAATCAGAGTATCGCCTTGCTTTATTTGCTCGGTCAGTGTGGCAAACAACGCCCATAATTCCATCTCGTTCGCGCCGATAGGAATAGCGATAGATCGAATCCGTGGGTCGTGCAATGCTTCTAACACAGGCCATGTGGTTGTTTTGGCTTCTTCAGTGGTAAAGACCAACATTTCGTCAAAGTCAGTGAACTGTCGCAGAGCTTCAGCAAAGACTTGACCTTGATAGTTTTGACCGTCAAAAAGATAGGTGGTTTGTTTAGGGTATTTGCCTAGAAAAGTGATCAGTTTACGCATAATCTTCCCCTTGCCTCTATCACACAGTTCCCTGGCTCAAAACTTGTGTAACAAACTCAGTCACCGAACAGAATCGTAAGCCGGCGGTTTTGAAGTAGGAAAAGTCCTGGACGTTATTGGTGACAACCAACCATTCGCGTTGGAGCGCCATTGCTGCGATGAGGCAATCCATTTTGTTATCTTCCCAGAATCTTTTCCTCTTCTGGCGATCCATCGGGGTTCCCAGAACTTGTGACCATATCGAGCCTAATCTGTCTGCATCCGTTTGCGTCAACGAGACGACTGTCGCCGGAACTGCATCCAAGATTTCCGGCAAAGCGCTGCCAGGATGAATGACCTGTTCTGCATAGACCACTACTGGGATATAAACTTCTAATGCGTGGTGTTGCCGCACTCTCTCGTAGATGAGAGCGCTGTAAGGCAAAACGCCCACTAGAGCGTTGCTATCCAGCGCTATTTTCAGTGTCATACTCGGCCTCTTCTTCGGCGACTTTGAGGTCTGACAGAACCTCTGCGCGAGTGCGTAGACGCCAGTAACCTTCGTGCGTCTTGGAAAAGAAGACCGGATCGCGGCGTTGTAATCCGAGGTCGGCCACGACGCGATCTGGCAACCGGATTTGTCCCAGCGAGTTGAGGTGTGGGCCGAGTTCCTCGCCCGTAGTTTCGGCAACGGGCGCGGGGAAATACTTCTCTAACGCTGTGCTGCGGCTGACGCGGGTTGCGCCGTTCTCGTAGGTCACATCCCAGAATCCCGGCTCCATCTCAAATTCCGGCGAATGAGAGGTGATGAAGATTTGATCGAGCGTTTGCGAGTCCACCAACTCGCGGAAGATTGCCATCAGTTTGCCCTGCCAGTCTTTGGGACTGAGGTTCATCTCCGGTTCTTCGATGCCGACGCTGCGGGCGGGGTTGAAGAGCATCTGGCCGAGGAGAAGGATGAGTTGCTGGACGCCGGAGCCGATATTCTCAATAAGCAAGGGCTCTTTCATTCCTGGGCGCCGAAACCCCACAACGTATAATTGCCTTGCTTCACCCCCAGGAGACAGGCGCGCGATGAAGCCCGGCAAATCGAAATGCTTTTCCAGGGCTTGTACCAGAAAGTCGTAGCGTTGTGATTTTTCGTCGTTTAGGCCCGCATACGCTTCGACCAATGTTCGTTTGAGGTTGCCCGCTGTGACCGGCGACCGGCGCGCCTGTCCCGTTGTAGAAGATTCTGCCGGGCCAAGTCGTTCAGTTTGAAAATAGCGAGTGGCCGGGATGCGGTGAAAACCGGACGCCGCACTGGAGAGTGTATTCAATACATCCTCGTCTGGTTGCCTTTCGGGCCAAGCGATTTCCAATCTATAGTCGCTCTCCAATTCTGCTAACTCACGTGAGCCGGCATCGGTCAATTTCAAGCGCAGTGCGAAAGAGGCTGCCTTGGTCGTCAGACGTAGGCGCGCCGTCCATACAACGGTGCGCGGCGGCGCATTTTGCAAACGGAAAAGATCACGCGTGTAGGGGTGCAAATCTGTTGGGCTGAGATGTACTTCCCCGTCTGCACTGTTCAAAGCCAGCGGCATGATTTGACTGAAGAGGTCCAGGGCTTCCAACAGATTGGACTTACCAGTATCATTCAATCCGTGGAAGACGTTGATCATGCTCAGGTCGGTCAAGGTCACATCGGCCAGGCTTTTGAACCCTTGAACCTGGAAAGACTCTAAAAACATAGTATCTCCTTTGGTTGATGGCAGCCGTTTCGGCGCGTTAAAGTATAGGACGAATTTCTATGCGCTTAATTCTATCTTTAACCATCCCATCGGCAACCACCGGCCTTTGCTGTCTTGCGCGACTTTGCGGCTCTTGGGGGCAAAAGGCTTAGGTAAAGGTGCGCCTCTGCGGCCCGGACGGCCTACGGAAAGTCGGTAGCCGTTGATTACATCCAAGAAGACTTTATCATCTAACAGGTCGGTGATCGTCTTGTCGTCGAAACCCGCGCCCCAACCCATGCGCAAGAGACAGGTGTTGGAGGGCAATGCAAGCAATTGGTTGGCTAACCGGTTGTAGAATTGTTCCCCTTCAGTCCAGGCTGTTTTCTGTGCAAAGATTAGTTCTTGTTCAATCTGTTCCCGCGCCACGCGGTTACATTGGCGGATGAGATAGGCTGCGCTGCTGCGCTGGGTATTGAAACGCAGTTCGGCGTCGGCCGGCGGCGTTAATAAGTATGTCAGAAAATTCAACTTTCCCTCTAAGACTACGCCGGGGCGCAGGACTTCCGGGTACAACTGCATCAACTTGTCCGGCGCAACTTCCTTTTCGCGCAATGTTTGCGTCCCGCCGTTGTTACGGGTCGAAAGCACGCGCGTCTCGGCTACTGCCAACGCCTCCGGTGTGAGGGGGTGGGTGTCCATAAATTGATATAGGCGCGGCCATTCATGGTGTTGATCCCGACCAAAGTAAGCTTTTTCCAGCGCGTCATCGGCGCGTTTGGGATTGTGGTAGGAGCGTCCGACTTCGTCTTCAATCCAATCATTTGCTCTCGACCGGAGTTTGGCGTCGCCGAGCAGTGCGGCGCGCAGAAAAGCTGAGCGGGCTGCGCCTTTGAGCGATGATCCGGGCAGGTAGGGCTGCGGCGGACGCCCGGGGATTTTGATGAACGGGTAATAATCCCGACGCGCTGGCCCGCCCCAACGCGCTAAGCTGTAGAGAGTTACGCTTTCTGGGACGATACCTTCTTTTTTCAGAAATTCCCCTAATCCAACTGCGCCCAAACAGAATTGCTCAAAGCGGCTCAAGCGCGCGGGGTTTGCGGCGACGGCGCGGAACAGCGCATCTTCATCCACCACGGTAAGCTGTCCGCCGCTTTCCCATCGGCTCTTGTCGGTTGGCCTTTCTCCTGTTCCGATGTGTACAGGGGAAAGCACGGTGATTTTGAGCGTATACGATTCGGTCAGATTTGTCATGTCCCCACCTCCCACGTGCCCCACAGCGGTAGCGTCAAGCCGTTGTAATAGACAGTGCGGTCCGGCAACTGCGCCAGCTCCACCAATTGCCCGTAGGCGTCCTGGCGCGACGGGGTCTCGAAAACGCCGCCCGGCGCAAAAGCGCGCAACGCGGCTACATACACCCGCGCCCCGCCGCTCGGATAGCGGTTTTCGGCCTTCTGGCGGATGGCTAACATCTCGTAAGCTATGGCCTTAGTCTTGTCCGGAGCTGCCGGGATGTATTGCCCCAGGTTGATGAAGCGCCCAGCGCTCGGCGGCGGCGCGGCGAAGAATCTGTCCCAGGACGCCCACTCGAAGCAAAAATGCCCCTTCCCCAATGTTCGCTCGCTGCCCAGGCCTGTATCGGCCAGATAACGGAACGCAGCTTCTAACTTGGGCCAGAGAGTAGCCTCCGCCGCGACGCCGGCCCACAGTCCGGCATGCCCTGGCAGGTAGAAGGTCTGTTCCTCCTGGAACAACGCGCCTTCCACCGTCGCCCCGGCCAGGCGATCCACGCTGTTGCGTTGGATGTAGGCCGGTTTCAACCGTTCCTTCTTGTCCGATTTCCCATTTGTGGATTTCCAGATCGCGTCATGCTCCGTTTTCTTCAATAACGCGCTTGCTCTAAGCACAAGATCGCCATTGAGGACTTGTCCCAACAAATCGCCAGGTTGCTTCCCATTTTGCAGTGCGGCGCTGACTGTCGCGGAGAGATAACGCGCCTGCTGGATTTTCTTGGCTGTGTCTACTAACTTGCGGATTTGTTCTGGATTCTTGTCTCCTGCCGCTGTCTCCACCGCTGCGCCGGGAATGCGGAAGCGCGGGCGCGGCAATAACAACAACGATTCGGCTGTCCCGTTGGACGCACGCAAGTACGGGAACGCGCTGCCAAACGCCAGCGGCGGGTTGACCGGCGTAAAACCGGCCAGCCACTCGCCCACATCTTCCCCTAGCGCTGCCAACGCCCAACACGTCGCGCCGAACAGAGTTTGTGAGGTAATCGGGCTGTTATGCGGGCCGAGAGGGTGCATCAACACTACCCGGCGTTCCATCTTACACCCATTCCTGGACGTTGAACCTGGCGGCGATGTCGCGGACTCGCTTGTCTTTGGCGGCGGCAATGGGTTTCTCCCCCTGACCTTGCAGATAATAGGCCAACGGACGCCAGGCGACCTCGAGGTTGCTAAACTCGATTTGTCCATGCCCGCGTGAGCCGCCTCCGCCGAGCGTGCCGTCCTCCACCAGCGCCAGCGCGCCGAAGAGATCGCGCAACAGGTCGCGGTCGGCTTCATCATAGATGTCCACGATAAGGGTGAACCTAAATTCCGCGCCTGCTGGGACGCGTTCGATGGGGCGAGGGTTGGCTGCAGAGGTCACGCGGTCAAGGGCGTTTTCGGTTTTTATTTCGGTGAAAGTCCCCAGTCCCAGTGAATCTTGGAGATCTTTTTGAGCAGTTTCGGTCAAGAATGCGTCGCGAACTGTCAGACGTGTTGGGCCAGCTTGAATACGGACAGAGTCCTTGTTGGAAGCTGCTCCACACAAGCGTCCCAAAATAGACGCTTTATCCCATCGTGTTGGATCAGTGAAGTGGCCTCGTTCATATTCAAGTTCTCGACAGTCATAAGCTGCAAATGAATTCTGATGATCGGGATGTTCTGCAATTAATCCCAAACTCCACTCTAACATAGACCGAATTTTGCCCTTAAATGCTGAACCTGGAATGTAAGGCATTCCGGTAAGTGGGTTTTTAATCACCGGGTTGTCTTCACCACCGATTTCAATCCCTTCCTTGCTGCCGCCTATATGCAACCCAGTTTTGCAGGCAATTAAACCCTGGATGATATACTTGCCTTTGAATTCAGATACGGGGATCATTATCTTCCTCCTTTTCCCTTTGAACGAAAATCATGCAATTTTTGATAAGCAATAATAGCGGTTAGGAATTGAGACAACCGTCGTAAATCTTCAACAGTCTTCAGCTTGTCCTGACTCAATGCCAACCTGAGAACCTCATAGAATTTAACCGGGATCAGTTCACGGCCTGCGGCATACGCTAACTCAGGATTCAGTAGTGTGAGACGCATTCGAGTCTCGGTGTCCAAAGATTCTTCGGCTTCCTTTCTCCGACATGCATTCTCCAATTGTTTGATTGTGTGGAAAATCTTCCGTGTTTGAGTAGGTTTCAATTTGCTGTCAGATGCCAATACAGCGGCTACGGCATCTTCTTCCGCAAAATCTTCTGGTTTCAACAAGGCGCTTAATGAACCAGCTTGCTTCAATTGCCTTTCTAGCTCAGATATATTTGTCAACATCGTTTCTACTCCTTTCTCGTGGTTAACGTAGCATACTCTAGCGCCACAAGAATTTGTGGCTGTTGTCCTATCAATGTCTTTCCCAATGTCTCTACCTTTGCTTGATCACAATTTCGTAGACGGCGCACCAGAGTGTAGTATAGTGTAGGTGTGAAGAGCGGTTTCATTTCGGCGGTGATATCGCCAGGTATCAGGCGGCCCAGGTCATGCAGCAGGCCGCGTGGTATGCTGTTATTGTTCACTTCAGCCGCCCATAATTTGCCCTGTGCAATCATCGCATCGGCATGCGCCCACGTCAATTCTTGCCCTAACAGTTTTATCCGGTCACGTCCTGCATTCTTGGCCGCTCTTTCCGCTTCATCCGCCATCTTGGAAAACTGGTGAATTGGCATGTGCGGCTTGATGAAAATCAATCCGGCGGAGAGGCCAAATTCTGGGTTCTTACAGGTATAGGCGCGATACTGGCGCCGCAATTCCAACGCCAGGTCAATCATCGCATCCCACGGGCCGATGATGAACAAGTCATCCCCGCCCGCGTAGAGCACGTAGAAGATGCTTTTCAGGTTCTCCCATTCCTGCACCTTGCGCCGTTTCAGAGCCTCCTGCAAAGCCTCATCCTGGCACGCCGCGCTTTTCCATTGCCCGGTCATCGTGTGGCACAGTTGATCCAGGTATTCGCCGAAGAAGCGGTGAATCGTCGCGCTCAACGCCATCGTGCGGGAGAAGGTTGGTGGGTGAATTCCCCGGCTGAACAACAAACCCATCCTGTCGGCGTCGGCTTTTAGCACACCCAAGAGCGGCGCACCCTGGCTTAGATTGGCGATTTCCTCAAAATCCAGTACCCGCTCGTCTAGAATCGGCGCGGCAGTAGCGACATTCCAACGTCCTGGGATGACGTCCGGGCGCGGCATATCCTTTGGAAATGCATTGACGCCGCGCAGGAGTAGGTCGCCTTCCCACGATTCTGATCGCAGCGCTGCCAGCTCATCACGGTTCAGCAGTTTTAGCCGTTCGCCGATCTGATTCAGGGGCGACATCAAATCTTTTGGTTGCAAGGGCGTTCCCAATCGCACCACGCCCTGCGCTAAGGCGAACGTTTTGGGCAATGCTCCACCGGCTACTTCGTGCTTGTCGCACAGCGCACACGTTTGGTTTTCCTCAGCCATTGACGTTAGTTCGCACACCTGACAGACATGGTAGATTTTCTCAGGTTTGAAGAACTCCGGTTCGATCATCAAACGCTCAGCTTTGCGGTCTTTGGCTGTACCCAAGGCTGTTTCCAACCGCTCTCGCGCAGTCTTGACGTTAGCAAAGTCTCCAGAAAGCAATCTTGCATCGGCCCAAACAACGCCTAACGTCCCACCAAAGACTTTCTCTGTCCACAGAGCATGTTCTAGTTCGCGCAATGGGGTTTCGAAATCGGCATCGAGCGGCAAGAGCCATTCGATAACTCCGCCGCTGGCATAGAGCAATTGCGTCGGCGGCAACCCCATGCGCTCTAGCAGCCATTCACCCACAGCGCGATTCAACAGCGCCAGATGCAACGACCGCGCGCGCAATCGTTTCGCCGTGTTACGGAAACTGCGGTCGGCAGAGACCTCGGTGATGCGGTAGATGAAATCCTGGATACCGGAGAAATCCGCTCTGATCAATTGTGCTATCGGCGTGGCCACCTGTGCTATACCACGGCCTGCGCGATGCAACGTTGCAACGCTCTCTGGGCCTAAATGCATCAAACAGACGGCTAAAGCTGCCGTCAAATGCGCATGCTGTAGCAACGGCACATCGGCTACTGTGCGTTCGAGTTCATCCGTTTCCCACGGCGTTGCTGAGGGAATGTAGGCAGTGGTCCTGGCCAGCGCATCCAGTAATCCTTGCATCCGCGCAAAGGTATTGATTGGCTTGGGCAGCGCTTTGAGCCGTTCGGTGAATATTCCCCACAATTCCGGGTAGCCATCGAGTCGAACCTCGCTTTGTGGAAAACATACTTCATCTACCACGTTCAATGGATAGCCCCACGCTGTCATTGGCACATTGTCAGCACTGGAAGGAACCAAAGCCACAAGCGCGGGAAGCGGAATCAACGGCGTCGTTTCTGGCTGGCCTTTCGTTTGCGGCGCTTGGCTTCGTTCGGAAGCGGCCAGCCAATCTGCCGTCCGGACAACCTGCGTCAGCATCTTGTGTGTATCCCCGCCATGATGGTAGGCAATCGCATCGCCTACATCAGCCTCCCATTCCGGCGGGATTAGGGTTTCCAATAATTGATTCTGCTCCAGCAGTCTGGCGCTGATCGTCGTATGCTTTCCCGAAGCCCTTGCCCGTTGCGCAAACTTCCCCACATCGTGCAGCAACCCCGCCAGTGCGGCCAGATACACCTCGTTTTTGCGTTCTTCTCCCATTGACACCTCCTGCAAATAGCGAATCAGCGAGTCAGCGAATTACGGATTACGAATCACGGATTACGACGCCTCAGTGCTGCCCCGGTTTTCAGTATAGAGCCCTTCACTTTCTTTTCCATCAGAACTGCTTCTGAACTTTTTCAGAGCTTTCTCTGATGCATCCGCCCACACATTGCGCTATACTACCATCCAAAAAACCTTTGCGCCCTTTGCGTTCTTTGCGGTTAAATCCTACCCCAATACCCGCGAACGTAGCCACCCCCCGAACTTCTCGCGCAGAAAGTGGTAGGTCAGGCGCGCGCTTTCGGGCATGGCCCAGGCGATGCGGCATTCGGCCAGGATTTTGGTCTTGTGTGAGTCCAGCGTCTTGAGGGTGATGTTCAATTGTGCGGCGGCTTCTTGTAGCGACAAACCGCCGGCCAACGCCCGCAGCGTGTCCTTCTCGCGATCGCTTAGCCGTCCGTAGACGGCGGCGCAGCGCCCGGCGTCGTCGGGCGGCGCGGCGAGAATCTGGGGTTGCGTCAGGGTTTGCAACGCCGGCAGGTAAGCGGCCCAGGGCATCAGGGGAACCGGGAGCAGGGTAACGCCCGCATCTTCCGGGGCGTGGAGAATGGCGCCATCGCGCGCCTTTTCGAGGAACTCCGGCGGCGTGTACAGGTGCCAGAGCTTGTCGGAATGATCGCACAGCAGAGCCGCTGCGCTGGTCAACGTGAGGGCCAGCAGGCGCGGCCCGCCGGCGATGCAGAGGTGCAGGTGTTGGCCATCTTGTTTGAGTTGGGCCAGCACATCCCGCCCCAAAGCCCAGACGGCCTCGGCTTCAGACGCCGTCCGGATCGCCGGCAGAACCTTGCCGTGGGCGTGGATTGCCAGGTGACGAAAGAGTATGTTGTGTCCGTGATAGACATTGCCGGAGAATTCGGCGCTCAACTGCGCCAGGGCGTGATGAACCCGTTGCGTCTCCGGCGCGAGGTGCAGCGCCAAAACTGTGTGGATGATCTCGCCTTGGGCCAACAGGGCATCCAGCGCAAAGGTCACGACCTGCGCCTGCCCGCCCATAGTGATGAGGGCTGTTGTAGAATGTGACGATGGTATCATTCTTGTGCTGTTCGGTTATCCGACCGGTTATCTGTACTTTTGAGGGTGCGATGAGATGGGCTTGCGTCGCAATGAAAAGGGAAATCAATGTGAGCACACAACATTTTCAGTATACAGAGCAATTCGATCTAAGTCAAAATGCTTTTAACCCACTTCCCGCCGTCGTTATCGGTGGGCCGCCGCACAGCGGCAAGTCGGTGTTGACCTACAGCCTGACCCGGCGATTGCGTGAGTTGGGGGTGGCGCATTACGTGCTGCGCGCCTATCCGCCGGATGGGGAAGGAGACTGGTTCTACGAGGGGCCGCCGGAGGAGGTGCGCCACCTGCGCGTCAAAGGGGCGCGCAGCGAGGCGTGGTTGCCCTTGTTGCAACGGGACATTGCGCGGCGCCATCTGCCCTTGATTTTGGACGTGGGCGGGTTGCCTACGCTTGAGCAGGAAGCGCTCTTCGATCTGGCGACGCACGGCGTGCTCCTGACGCCGGACGCCGAATCTCACGCAGCGTGGGCGGCGCGCTTTGCCCGGCACGGGTTGGTGCTGCTGGCCGATCTTCATTCGGAGCTGCACGGGGAAGAAGCTCTGGCTGAGACCATGCCGGTGTTGCGCGGTACGCTCGCCGGGTTGGAACGGCGCAGCGTCGCCGGCGGGCCGGCCTTCGCGGCTTTGGTCGAACGTCTATCGGGGATTTTCCGTGATGCGTCGTCGGGTCTGCCGCGCCGCCATCTGGCAGATGCGCCGGTGGAACTGGCCGTGGATCTGGCGCAGTTGGCGGCGCACTTCGGGCGCGATCCTAACGCCTGGTTGCCACAGGATTTACCCGCCATCTTGGATTATCTGCCGGAGGGGCGCCCGCTGGCCTTGTATGGACGCGCGCCGAACTGGCTTTGCGCCGCCGTGGCGCTCCACGCTTTGCCGGAGGCATTCTGGATCTTTGACGCGCGTTTGGGCTGGACGGCGGCGCCGGTATTGGCGCGAGGCCCGGTGAAGGCGGCTGCGATGTTACAAGTGGAGGTTGAAGCAAGGCCGGAGAACACACGGGTGACTTTTTCTCTTCCCGATGCTTATCTGGACATCACTGAAGTGGCGGATTTGACTCTGCCGCCTCTCTCCGGCAACGAGTTGTGGTTGAGCGGTAAGTTGTCGCTCTGGTTGTGGGCGGCGGTGGTGCGCACCCTCGACGCGCCCGCGATTGCCGTCCACCAACCGCGGGCCGGCGGCGCCATCGTTGTCCGGCAGCGCGGCGCCGGCCCGCCGGTGGGTAGTGTGCTGTAGCGCCCGACGCTTCTGCCATCAACGACAACTTAGAACCTATCCGAGAATTGCCCTACGGATGAACCGCCCACAAGGGGCTAAACTACGGTTTCAGCATTTTCGGATAGAACCTAAAGACTCTTTTTTTCGTGTGTTTCGTGGTAAAAAGAAACCAATGACCCAAGAACCACTTGTATTCAAAGCGATCAACACTATGCCCGGCGCCTTCCTGCACCGAGCCCGCAACGGAGAAACTGGAACCACGAAAGACACGAAATACACTAAAAATCTATCCGAAAATGAACTCATGCATGAACCGCCTACAAGGGGCTAGGCTACGTTTCATCATTTTCGGATAGGTACTTAACTCGCAGTTGCTTATGCCAATACGCTAATTTTTTTTCGATGAATTTTCTTAGAACCGGAACTTTTTCCTGGGAATGGGCGTCACCATGCCGGCGCGTTTGAAGACGCACAGAGCGATCGGAGAACGCGACCGGCAAAATCCCAAAATCACGAAAATGAATGGAGGTTCTGACATGGCTAAGAAGATTCAGGCAATCGCAACGTATCGTCCCAGGATTGATATGGGAATGGCGGCGGATCCCGACCGCTTTTTGAATCTGGTGACGCAGCGCACGACGCTTTCTCGCGGCGTGGTGAAGAACGTGCAGGAGAGCGAGGTCGAGACGCTCGTCGGGTTGTTGGCGGAGGGGCGCTCGGTGCGCACCGGCGTCGCCACCTATATTCCGAGCCTCAGCCTGGACGGCAGCGTGCACATTCAGGTGCGGGTGGACCGGCGTATTCTCACTGCGCTCAACGCGCCCGGCGCGCTGCGTGGCAAGCTGATCAACGCCGAGAACGTCGGCAAGACCGCGACGGATCTGGTGCAGCAGTGGAACGAAGCGCACCCCGGCGACCCGGTGGCGTAGGACAGACGGACTTATCACTATTATAGAAGAAGCGCGGGCTTCGGAATCAC
>DAOUFX010000289.1:0-11824 GCA_034429675.1 Anaerolineae bacterium
GCGTGGCTCACGCCCGCACGAACGCTATCTTTTTATTTTTACTCCGTTTCTTCTGCCATCGGCGTGGTTGCCGCCGGATACGATCCTAGCAATTTAAGAAATGACGAATAGCGCAGCAGGCCCATCAGCGCCGCTTCACAGGGCGTATCCTGGCAGTGTCCCTCGAAATCCACGTAGAACGTGTAGCGCCAGGGCTGGTTGAGGCGCGGGCGCGACTCGATCTTGGTCAGGTTGATGCCGCGCGACGCAAACTCCGACATACATTTGTAGAGCGCGCCGGGCCGGTGGCGGGCGGAGAAGACCACCGACGTTTTGGGTCGCTGCGCGCGCGGTGGATCGTCCAGCCCCATCAGAAAGAACCGCGTGTAGTTGAAGCGATAATCCTCGACGTTGCGATCCAAAATCTCCAGCCCGTACAGCTCGGCGGCCAGCGCGCTGGCGACGACGGCCACGCCCGGTTCGGGCGCGGCGGCCAGATCGCGGGCGCTGCCCGCCGTATCGAAGGCCGGCTCCGCCGCCAGCCCATAGCGATTGAGATACCGCTGGCACTGCGCCAACGCCTGCGGATGCGAGCGAACCCGCTTGATCTCCTCGCGTTTTGTCCCCGGCGTGGCCATCAGCATGTGGTGAACGTGCAGAATGACCTCGGCGTTGATGCGCAGGTCGCGCTCTAGCAACAGTTCGTAGGCTCCGGCGACCGATCCGGCTGTGGCGTTTTCCACCGGCAACAGCGCAAAATCCGCATCGCCGTTCTCCACCATCGGAAACATCTCCTCGAAAGTCCGGCACGGCAACGACTTCACATCCGTCCCAAAGTACTGGCGTACCGCCTCCTCCGAAAATGCCCCGGCGACGCCCTGAAAAGCTACTTTTTTCATAATTCTTTCCTCCCCTATTGGAAATCATGAATCATGAATCATGAATCATGAGGACACCCTATCAGTGATTCATGATTCTTTATTTGCCCGCCCAATCCGGCCTCAGCGTCCGCGCCTCTTCCAGGTAGATGTGGTGGACGGCGGACTGGGCGCAGTCGGCATTCCAATGGATCAGGATGCGGATGCAGCGCGGCAGACTCCCCGGCACGGCCATTTCTTGCATACAGAGCAGCGGCGTTTCGGTCCAGCCCATCTCGCGGGCGGCGACTGCCGGGCAGATCGCGTTCAGATCCGGCGTGGTCGTGAAGATAACGCTGGCGACGTCCGCCACCTCAACCCCATTGGCGGCGACGATCTCCTCCAAAAGCCGGTGCGTCGCCGCAAGCATCACGCTTCGCTCGTTGCTTTCTACAGTGATGGCGCCTCGAATTCCTCGACATGGCATAAGCAAAACCCTCCTTCCAGAAACAAAAAAGACGTAGAGCGGGTCGCTCTACGTCTTCTGTTTGCTTTGGGGACTTACCTACCTTACTTTTTACCCTCTAGCAGCACGAAGGAGCTGACCCGTTGGGGAGCAGCTAAAGTAGAAGTAATAATAGGTAAACCAGATAGGTTGTTTCATAATGACTTTTGACTTAAATGTTGCTGACATTCATCAGATTATCGCAAATCATACTTGATTCATGGGAATTGTCAACCTAAGGAAAGTGTCATTTCTGAGCCCCCTGCTGTTTAGGGACTTGAATGGTGTTTTTGATGATGTCTAGCACGGCAAAGATGCTGATCGGTGGCCCAGGTTTAATATTCTCTTCGGCATGCTGATGAATATGATGTGGAAATCCTGACAGGGAAGGATGGTGTGGCGTATTATCCCAACGCTGAATTAGCGTGCCATCTACGGCAGACCAATGATAGCTATAGGTGATGACTTGGATGTTATCGTTGGCATCAGATTGTGCATATTCTGAAAATTCCAGTCGGCTGCTATTTTTTAGCTCCAATCGGGCGCGTATGTGAACATCCGTTGACGTTACTCGTTCTCGGATGATCGTAAATGCAACGACGATGTGATCGGTTAACAAACGCTCTTTGATGGATTCAAGATATTCAAGAGGAGTCATTGAGGAGCTTCTTCTGTCAACAAATGTAGACGTTCTTCCAAATTGTTTGCCATTTGGATCAGCGAGGCCCACTCGACGTAATCCATTCGATCGTCAGTTTGTCCATTTTGGTAACGCTGGTAAAAAGCTGACGATGACATCGCGTATGTTTGCTCAAATTTAGCCAGGTCTTCCCGAACCTGTTGAAGCTGTTCACGGCATAGTTCAGCCTCATACGCCAGTAATTTATCAACGGTGCGGGTCATCAACTCACTGGCTTGCCCATGTTGATAGAGTTGGGCTAGTTGCCTTAATCTTTGGGCCATTGAACTGGCCGATAGTACTGCCTGGCTCATTGTTCACTCCATTCACTCAAACAGTCAATTTCATTATACCATGCGACCGTCTGTAGAAATATTCACGTCCATCCCTTTGCGCAGCCCTGCCACAAATGCCCGTGTGGCTGCCGCCGGATTGGCGGCGGCGCCCACCGTCTTGACCAGCGCGCTGCCGACGATGACACCGTCGGCGATCTGGGCGACCTGCGCGGCCTGCTCCGGCGTGGCGATGCCGAATCCCACGGCCAACGGTTTGTCTGTCGCCGCGCGCACCCGCGCCACGAACCCGGCCAGATCCGGCGGCAGCGCATCGCGCGCGCCGGTCACTCCGACCAGCGACACGAGATAGACGAAGCCGGTGGATTTTTCCACGACGATGCGCATCCGCGCGGCATCGGAAGTGGGAGCCAGCAGGAAGATGCAGTCCAGCCCTTGCGCCGTGATCGCCGCATACAGCGCTTCGGCTTCTTCCGGCGGCAGGTCGGGCGTGATGACGCCGTCCACGCCGGCCTCGGCGGCGGCGCGCGCAAAGCGCTCCACGCCGAACCGCACGATGGGGTTGTAGTAGCCCATCATCACAAAGGGCAACGTCACACCGCGCGAGCGCAGCGTCGCGGCCTGATCCAGGCACAGCGACAGCGACATGCCGTTTTCCAGCGCCTTCTGTCCCGCCGCCTGAATGGTCGCGCCGTCGGCCAGCGGATCGCTAAACGGCACACCCAATTCCACCAAATCCGCCCCGGCCTCCGCAATGGCCGGCACGATCTCCAGAGCGCTTTCCAGCGCCGGGTATCCCATCGTCACGTAGGGCATCAGGGCTTTGCGGCCCGTTTGTTGCAAAGTTTTGAATAGTTGTGTGATTTTGCTCATGTTAGCTCCTGCCAGAGAGTCGAAAGTCGGAAAGTCGAAAGTCGAAAGTCGGAAAGTCGGAAAGTCAAAAGTCAATCCTGCTTACAGAGTGACTTTGAGCTTTAGACTTTGGACTTTGGACCTTGGACCTTGGACTTTCGACTTTAGACTTGTACATTCAGCGCTTGCGCCACGGTATGCATATCCTTGTCCCCGCGCCCGCTGATGTTGACGATCATCACCTGATCCGGCTTCATCGTGGGCGCGCGTTTGATGGCTTCGGCGACGGCGTGGGCGCTTTCGAGCGCCGGGATGATGCCCTCCAGGCGACTGAGCGTCTGCAAGGCGTTCAGCGCCTCAGCGTCGGTGGCGTAGACGTACTCGGCGCGGCCGATGTCGCGCATCCAGGCGTGCTCCGGCCCGACGGCGGCGTAATCCAGCCCGGCCGAGATGCTGTGGGTGAGCGCGATCTGCCCGTTGGGGTCTTGCAGCACGAACGTCTGCGCGCCGTGCAACACGCCCACCTGACCCATCTCCGGGTCGGCGAAGCGCGCCGCGTGACGCCCGCTGGCGATACCTTCGCCGCCGGCTTCCACGCCGATGAGCGCCACGCTTTCATCGGCCAGGAACGGGTGAAACAGGCCGATGGCGTTGGAGCCGCCGCCGACGCAGGCCACCAGCGCGTCGGGCAGACGGTCCTCGGCGGCCAACACCTGCTGCCGCGCCTCGGTCCCGATGACCGACTGGAAATCGCGCACGATGCGTGGGTACGGGTGCGGCCCCAGCGCCGAACCGAGCAGGTAATGCGTGTCGCGCACGTTTGTCACCCAGTCGCGGATGGCTTCGTTGATGGCATCCTTGAGCGTGCGGCTGCCGGTGTCCACGCCGCGCACCTCCGCGCCCAGCAGCTTCATCCGAAAGACGTTGAGCTTCTGCCGCTCGATGTCCACCGTGCCCATGTAGACGACGCAATCCAGCCCCAACAGCGCGCAGACGGTGGCTGTCGCCACCCCGTGTTGCCCGGCGCCGGTTTCCGCCACGATGCGGCGCTTGCCCATCCGCTGCGCCAGCAACGCCTGGCCGAGCGCGTTGTTGATCTTGTGCGCGCCGGTGTGCGCCAGGTCCTCACGTTTGAGATAGATGCGCGCGCCGCCGAGCTCCGCCGTCATTCGCCCGGCAAACGTGAGCGGTGTGGGGCGCCCGGCGTACTCGCGCAACAGGCGATCGAATTCACCCATAAAAGCCGGGTCGGCGATGGCCGCCTCGTAGGAAGCCTCAAGCTCGCGCACCGCCGGCACCAGGATTTCGGGCACGAAGGCGCCGCCGTAGGCGCCGTAGTAGGGCCCATTGGAAGTTTTTAGTTTTGCAGTATTCATTATCCCCCTCGGTAATGGTATAATTTGGACAGATTAAAATGATTGCCAGACAAACTGCCGGTTCACCTACATTGAATTCAAGGAAGTATCTATGAAACGTGTCCTGATCATCGGCCTGGTCGCTTTGATCCTATTGACTTCCATTTTCCTGTGTGCTCAATTTAGTAAAGACGAAGAACAAATTCCTTTTGATGTTGACGGCTGGAATGGGCCGATGATTGATGCTTCCACAGGGGTTTTCACGGGCACCCGTCTCAAGATGGTTGATGATTTGTTAAAGCGTTATGATTTTCACGGTTGGCATATCCAGGATGTGAAAGCCTTGTTAGGCGAGCCCTCTTATGATGACAACTACAAAGGGAAAAGGCTCCTGGTCGAATACGATTTGCGGGATGGTTTGAAGCTGTTAATTTTTGAAGTTGACGAGCAAATGACGGTAGTAGATTATTACACGTACATAGACGATTGAGCATGATCCGGGATGGTTGCGATGAATGTTTCAAGAATCGAATCGGTTTTGGCTTTGCAAGAATGGAAGTTGCTCATAACTTTTGTCAACAACGTCCAAAAAATTTATGATTGCACCCCGCTACTTCAACAAGAACGTTTCCAGCTGTTAAGGAGCGAGGCATTCTTCAAATCTCTCAGGGTTGATGCCGGTGGGTTCGGTATATCCTGGAACGACGATATTGATCTGAGTGAGTACGAGTTGTGGCATAACGGTGTTGAGGTTGATGCTGAGCTGGAACCCCTTCACCTGGTAGACATACCGACCCATACTTAAACATTTCTCACCGCCTCAATAAACTCCCTTACTTTTGCATGATCTTTTTTCCCCTTTGAAACCTCCACCCCGCTGGCAACATCCACGCCCCACGGGCGCACTTGCGCGATGGCGTCGGCGACGTTGTCCGGCGTCAGCCCGCCGGCCAGCAACAGGCGGCAGCGCTCCGCCAGCCACCGCGCGATCTCCAGGTCGGCGACCTGGCCGGTGCCGCCCATCTGCTGCGGGTGATAGGCGTCCACGAGGAGGGCGGGAGCGGTGGACGGGGCAGAGGGTGGGCCGTAGCTGGCGAAGGCTTTTTGCGCTTCGGCGAGGGTTTGCGGGCGCAGAGCCTTGAAGGCGCGCGGCGCGAGGGCGGCGACGACGTCGGGCGTCTCTGCGCCGTGAAGCTGCGCCAGGTCCAGGTGCACGGTCTCGATGGCCGCCCGCACGGCATCCACCGGCTCGTCCACGAACACGCCCACACAACGCGGTGCGGCGCCGAATTCGGCGCGGATCGCCTGCACGATTTCCCCCGCCGCCTCCGGCGCGATGTAGCGCGGGCTTTTGGGGTAAAGGATGAAGCCCAGAAAGTCCGCCCCGGCGCTCGCCGCGCAGCGCGCGTCTTCGAGATGGGTGATGCCGCAAATTTTGACGTAGGTCACATTACAAAACCTTCGTCAGGGCGAAGGGGATGTTCCCCTCGGCGCCGGCTTTCTCGATGGCCTCTTCCGTCCCCAGGACGACGACGCTGCCGGCGGCGTTGAGCTTCTCCAGGGCGTCGGCCAGGTGTTTGAAATCGGCGAGGGTGGTGCCGAGGATCTCGTCGCGGTATTGCTGGCGCGCCTCGTCGCCGTAGCCGATCAGGTAGCGCAGCAGCGCGCTGTAGCCCTTGGCGTCCGGCAGCTGGTAGGCGTCCAGATTGCCGATGGCGCCGATGATGTTCTTGACCAGCTCCTCTTCGGGCAGATCCAGGTCCCGCAGGAAGGAGACCGTCGCGTCGTAGGCGGTCAGGGTGCTGAGCAGGTTGGGGTCGCGGTAGGACATGTAGGTGAAAAGCCCGGAATGGGGATCGAACATGCCGTAGACGCCATAGGCGCCGCCCTGGATGCGCACTTTTTCCCACAGCCAGGTGGTGCGCAGGCAGTTGGTGATCACGTCCATCGAGCCGTGGCGGGTGTAGCCCAACTCGAAGAGATTGGCGCCTTTGGCGACGTAGTTGATCTTCGCCGGGATGGTCAGCCCTTCCGGCCCGAGCCGGTAATCCGGCGCCCAGGCTGCCGGTGCGGTTTGCGCCGCCGGCAGCGCTGCCAGGAATTCATCCACCTGCGGGCGCACGGCAGCCCAGTTGTCGGCGTCCAGGGTGACGTTGCAGATCATCGCGGCGCGGTTGACCAGCAGGCGGCGTACTTCCTCCAGTTTGGCGAGCACGGCAGGCCAATCTTTTTCCGTCTGGGCGATCAGGTCGCGCAGGAAGAAAAGATAGCTCACCCCGCCCATCTGCTCGGCGGCCCAGGCGGCCTCATTGAACCTGGCGCGCAAGCGTGAGGCGGCCATGCGGTGCCCGGCGGGCGTCAGCGCCGCCTCGACCCCGGCCTTGTTTTCCAGGAGCATTTGCATAAAGCGGGAGGGGTTGTCCAGCTTGACCGTCAGCAGGATGTCGCGCAGGATCGCCAGCAGCTCCGCGCTCTGCGCCACGGTGGCTTTGCCCCGCAGGAACAGCCAGCTCGCGGCGCGATCCCCATCGCGCGGCATCGTGTGCGACGTGACCGTGCCGATGCCGCCGGTCTTCTGCCCGATGCGCAGCGTCAACCTGACGAAATCCTCGGTTTCTGTGCCGATGCCCAACAGCGCTTCGCCAAACATTTGAGCGTAAGGGAGCAATTCTTGCGGCAGGGTATGCAGGTTCAGCCCTAAATCCAGGTAGAGAATGCCGTTGGTGAACAAATTGTGATACAACAGGGGCGCGCCGTGGCTTTCGGAAATTTCCGTGGGAATCGTTTTGATCTGTTTGTCCAGGTCGGACAGCTTCAGGCGCGGAATGGTCGCCAGCGCCTCCGGGGAGTTCGGGGTTTCCTGCATGGCTTTGAGCCGTTGCGCGTCGGTCATGACGGTGCGCAGCGCGGCTTCGTCCATCGCCGCGCGAGCCTGCGCCAGCCGCGCCGCTTCGGCGGCTTCTTGCTTCTGTTGCAGTTCTGCGTCCGGCGCCAGCACGACGACCGTGCGGTGGGCGTTGTCCAGCAGATACGTCCGGATCAGGTTTTCGAGGAAGCGCGGCTCGGCGGCCAGGCGCGCCTTGACCGCGTTGAGCGGCGCCGCAAAGGCGATGGGCGCGAAGGGGTCGCCGCCGTGCAGCCAGGTGGTGAGCGCCTGCAACATCACCACCAGCCCACGCGGATAGTAACCGAAGTTCTGCTCGCGCAGCCGGAATTCGAGGGTATTGAGCGAGGCGGCAATGATGTCGGGATCCAGCCCGTTCTGCGCCAGCCCGGCCAGGGTGTCCAGGATAAGCGCGACGACCTTTTCCACGTTCTCGCCCTTCACCCCCTTCAACCCGGTGGAGAATGTGATCTGGCGCAAAGAGTCGTTCGTCCCGCCGCCGATGAGGTCTTCGCCCAGACCGGAGTCAATCAACGTTTTGCGCAGCGGCGACGCCGGCATGCCGACCAGCGCGTGCGACAGAATCTCCAGAGCCAGGGCCAGCGCCGGGTCGTTGTTCTCAGGCAGTAGCCAGTTCACGCTGACGTAAGATTTCGCGTCCTCGGAATCTGCGCTGACCGGGTAAAAGCGCGTGATAGATTGCGGGGCGGCGAAGGCCGATTTCAGGGGGATGGCGCTGTCCAAAGGCCGCGCCGAAAAATCCTTGAGATATTCCTGTGCCAGTTGCAGCCGTTTTGCGGGATCGTCGTCGCCGTAGAAGAAGAGCCGCGCATTGGAGGGATGATAGTACGTCTCGTGGAAATTCTTGAACTGCGCGTAGGTCAGGTTGGGGATTACTTCCGGGTCGCCGCCCGAATCATTGCTGTACACGTGGTCGGGGAACAGGGACGCCTCGCTATACTGCGCCGACAGAGTGTCAGGCGAGGAATACGCCCCTTTCATTTCGTTGAACACCACACCTTTGTAGGTTAAAGGCGCGTCCAGGGATTCCAACTCGTAATGCCAGCCCTCTTGCTGCAACACGTCGGGCGTGATGCGCGGGTAGAAAACGGCGTCCAGGTATACGTCCACGAGGTTGTAAAAGTCTTGCACATTCTGGCTGGCGACGGGGTAACACGTTTTATCGCTAAACGTGAAAGCGTTCAGGAAGGTATTCAGCGAGCCTTTGGCCAGCTCGATAAACGGCTCTTTGACCGGATACTTGCGCGATCCGCACAGCACCGAGTGTTCCATAATGTGCGGCAATCCGGTGGAATCGGGGGGCGGAGTGCGGAAGGTGACGCCGAACACCTTGTTCTCGTCGTTGTTTTCCAACGAGAGCAGTTCCGCGCCTGTCGCGCGGTGGCGATACAGGGCGGCGTGCGTGTTTAGTTCGGGAATGGCGCGTTCTTCGATCAGTTCGAATTCAGGATGTGTTGTCATTTTTACCTCTTATTCTGGGAAAATCGGCAGCGGATCGCCGAGAACGGGGGTCGGACGCCAGATGTAGACGTCCCACCAGGATTGCCACAGGGCGAACACTTCGCGAGCGATGTACACCGCCATCGAGCGGCGCGGATAGGGTTGGCGGTCGGAGGCGTAGCCGATGCTGTTCACGCCCAGCCCCCGGCAGCTTTCGATGGCGCGCGGCAGATGGTAGCGTTGCGTGATCAGCACCACGTCGTCTACCTGGAAGATAGCGCGGGCGCGATAGCAGGTGTCGTAAGTGCGCCGTCCGGCGTAGTCGAGCACCATGGCCTCGCGGGGGATACCTTGCTCCAGGGCATATTTCAACATGTGGGTCGGCTCATCGTAATCCACGAAGCGATTGTCGCCGCTCAACAACAACTTGCTCACTCGCCCGGCGCGGTACAATTCCAGCGCCGCGTCCATACGATCTTGCAGCATGGGACTGAGCGTTCCATTGGGCCAGTATCCGGCCCCAAAAACCACCGCGACGGGTTTGGCAGGAATAGCCGCCAATGCCTCTTCCTTATAAATATCTTTGGCAAAGCGCCCGGTGAAAGTCCACAACGTCCACGCCGCCAGGACGCCAAGCACGGCCACGATTGTGAGGGCGATGCGCAGGAGCAGTTTACGCCAGGGCTTGTTCTTGCCCCCTTTTGTTCCAACCGTCACGGAATAACCCCCTCCAGACCGCTCAGGGCGGCGCTGACCGTCTCGACGGCGGCGGCGTCGTCGCCCCAGACGATGTAGACGCGCTCACGGCTGCGGCGCAGGAACGCAGCGCCCTGCGCGCCGGACCACCAGCGCCCGGCGGGCAATTCGATCAGCGGCGGCTCCTGATTCTCGCGCCCGATCAACAGCGGGCCGGGAAGAAGTTCCAGCATTTTTCCGTAGAACAGCCCGGCCTTTTTGTTGGAATCCCAGGCCAGGTGCAGCGCCACCACATTTTTCTCGTCGGGGCCGCGCCAGATCTGGATCAAATCCCCACCCCAGTCGGCGACGGTGTCCACCGGGAGCTTGCCCTTGCTCCATTCCAGGATCACCAGGCGCAACAGCGCCTCACCCAGCGTATCTTCGTAGTACAATTCCCAATCTTTACCCAGGTCCACGTCGAGGGGCGCCAGCGCCGCCGGCGCTTCGTCGCTCGCGTAGCGCTCCGGGTGAAGCATTTGCTCGGTAGAGCGCGGCGGGCGCAAGACGCTTTCGGTGAGAGCGGCGCTGCCGCCTTCGGCGTAGCGATAGGTTGCAAAATCGTTCCCCATCGTCAGCGTCAACCGTGACAAATCCGCCAATAACAAGTCTTCGGATTTCCAATAGGGCAGGCTCGCCAGAGCCACCGTATCGGCGAGAGCTTTCGCTTCTTCGCTGCCCGGCTCGACGCCCTTGTAGAGATACAACGCCACCAGCGCGTCGCCATCGCCCACAGCCGACAGCGCCAACTTGCGATCCAGCGTCGCGGCTTCCTCTATCAGCCGCAACAGATCGCCGTGCTGGTCGGGGATGGCGCGGGCGTAGCCGTAGGCCAGCTGCGTGTCGAGGAGATCGTAGGAGCCATTCCAGGCGCGCTGGAGATAGAACTCCTCATCGTCTGGAAGATAGAGCGCGGCGGTGTTTTGCGCCTGGGCGCGCGGGTCGGTCTGAAGGTCCTCCCAGAACCAGAGCCGCAAAGCTTGCAGCGGAACCTGAAGTTGCAGGACCAGCGGCGGGTGCGTCTGATAGCGCTGGTAAATCATGGTGGTCATTTCATGTTCGGTGACCAGGGTGAGCGGTGTGCTCCAAAGCGGCATGATATTGCGCGCTTCGGCCACCCGATCGGCGATCTTGCCGGCTTCGGCCACGCTGAACGTCGGCGCCGGGGTGGGCGTCGCGGTGGGCGTCGGCGTGGGGGATGCGAGGGTCGTGGTGATCGTGGCCGAAGGCAACGGCAGGGTCGGCGTCAATGCCGGCGATGGGAATGGATTGGGCCTGACGGTCTGCCAGACGCTCCACCCCAGTAACCCCAGAACCAAAACCGTACCGGCGGTCAATCCCACCAGGACGCGGCGTTGCGACACGGTTAGATGATGATACCAGCGCAATTCAACGCCTCCCGTTGATCCTTGACGACCGTTTGAATGCCAACCGCAGCCAGGTCCAGCAACGTGTCGAGCGCGGCGCGCGAAATCGGATCGTTTTCCGCCGTTCCTTGAACTTCGACGAATCCGCCGGCGGCGTCCATCACCACATTGAGATCCACCTGGGCCGCCGAATCCTCTTGAAAGCACAAATCCAGACGCGCTTCGCCGCCGATCAACCCGGCGCTGATCGCAGCGATGGGCGGCAGCAACGTTTGCATTGGGATGAGCCCGGCGTCGGCCAGATGGTGGATCGCCAGGGCTACGGCGACGTACCCGCCGTTGATGGCCGCCGTCCGTGTGCCGCCGTCGGCCTGCAACACGTCACAGTCAACCCAGATCGCCCGCTCGCCCAACAGCTCCAGATTCACGGCGCGGCGCAGGCTCCGCCCGATGAGGCGGCGGATCTCCTGGGCGCGCCCGCCGCTGATGTGATCGCGCGCGACGCGCGTTCGCGTCGCTCCCGGCAACATCGCATATTCTGCTGTCACCCAACCCTTCCCCGAACTGTGCCGCCAGTGCGGCACGCTCTCCTGGACGATGGCCGTACACAACACCTGCGTCTCTCCCATCCGCACCAGGGCCGAACCTTGAGGATGGCGCAACGGTGAAAGCTCAAAGGTTAGCGGTCGCAACTGAGACGATTCTCGTCCATCAGGTCGCATAGAACCTCCCAAGGCTGCATAGAATTCTTCCAGGCACAATTCCCAAGCCCTTGACGGGCTTTCCCAGACCTTCCCATTGTAAAGAGGCAAGGGCGGATGGCAAGCAGTAGAGACGCAAAATTTTGCGTCTCTACT
>DAOUFX010000290.1:0-15426 GCA_034429675.1 Anaerolineae bacterium
GTTGGGGGGGGTGGTGGGGTTGGGGGGGGGGGTTAACGATGGGGTCGCCGTTGCCAGAAAGGGAAGGTTAAAAGGAAGAGAAGGATCGCCCGCACAATTTGTAAGAAAAACCAGTACAATGATCCATAGAAGTCTGTATCGTTTCATGAGTAGCGATTATGAGCGAAAAGTCGAAGCTGTCAACATGTGCTCTCTTACTTAATTGCATGGGTCGCAATTTGCGTTATGATAGGATGTAGATAGTTGCTGTGTTTTCCGTGCGGGGGTACCCACCGGAAAAACACACTTCCTTTTAACCCCCCGTCGCGTCAGCGGCGGGCTATTTTCTGAGGAGGGAAAAAATGGCCGATCTTTCCACCACTTTTATGGGTCTCTCACTCAAAAATCCTATCGTTCCTTCTGCGTCGCCCTTGTCCCAGGAATTGAGCCGAATCAAACTCATGGCGGAGGCGGGGGCAGGGGCGATTATTTTGTATTCTTTGTTTGAAGAACAGATTATAAGTGAGACGGCGTTGCTGGATGACGTTGTGGATAACTCTGAGTACCAGTATGCCGAGTTCATTGATTTTTTCCCCGGACGCAATGAATTCCGTCGCAACGAAGAGGAATACCTGACCCTGATTCGCGAGGCCAAAGCTGCCGTTGACATCCCGATTATCGCCAACCTGAACGGGTTCAACGAAGGCGACTGGACGCACCATGCGCAAGAATTCGAGCGTGCCGGCGCCGATGCAGTTGAACTCAACGTCTACTATTTGCCCACCTCGGCCCGTTTGACCGGCGAGCAGGTTGAGTCGTTGTATCTCGCCATCTTGCGAGAGGTCAAAAAGCACATCACTATCCCGGTTGCCGTAAAACTCAGCCCATTCTTCAGCTCCATTCCCCACTTTGCGAAAGCTCTGGATGCCGCCGGCGCCGACGGTCTGGTGCTCTTTAACCGCTTCTACCAACCCGATCTGGACATTGAAGCGCTCAACGTGACCCGCCACATGACCCTGAGCACCCCCAATGAGATCCGGGTTCCCTTGCACTGGGTCGCTATCCTCCACGGGCAGGTTCGCAGCTCGTTGGCGTTGAATACGGGCGTCCATAGCGTTGATGACATCGTCAAGGGCCTCATGGTTGGCGCGGATGTGGTCAATGTTTGTTCGGTTCTCCTACGAGATGGCATTGGTAAACTCACGGAACTGCGAAACGGTCTCGACGCCTGGTTGGACGACCATCAATATTCCTCGGTTGCCGCCATTAAAGGTGTTTTGAGCCTCGAAAATTGTCCCAGCCCGGCGGCGTTTGAGCGGGCCAACTACGTCCAATTGCTTCAGGCTTAGATGAATAAATCCCCTTTTTATACAGGCAAAGGAGATCGGGGAGACACGACCCGGTTGGAAGGCGCAGAACGCATCGCCAAAGACAACCCCGTAATCGAAACCCTTGGCGCTTTGGATGAAGCCTCTTGTGCCCTCGGTATGGCGCGCGCATGGATCCGGGATTCTCACCGGCAGGCCAGCCTGCGTATAGTGCAGCAGCATCTCTCTCGTCTGATGGCGCACATTTCGGCGACGCCAGAAAGCCGTGACCGTCACGCCGGGTTAGGTGATTTTGAGATTGAATGGTTGGAACAGCAGATGGCAGCTCTCGAAGAGGGGTTTCCTTCCTTGAAAGCGTTTGTGTTTCCCGGCGACACCCATGCCGACGCCGTGTGCCATGTTGCCCGCGCTGCCATTCGCCGCGCCGAGCGCCGCCTGGTGACGCTCCGCTCGCACGAGCCATCCATCGAGGCGGCAAACCTGACCTATCTTAACCGGCTGTCGGCGCTTCTCTTTGCTTTCGCACTTTGTGAGACCGTGGGAACCGGTCAGACGTAGGGTTTGCGGAGTGAAGATGAGCGGGATGATTGACGATTAGTGTAGTGTCAAATGTCATTGTTTCCTATGACATTTAGAATCAGGCATGCATTGACAATGCCTGGTAAATCTCCTATACTGTGATTGTAGCCCCAAAAAACAAAAGGGAGTATACAGGGGAAACAACCGAAAACGACCTGAAGTTGGTAAGCGGGGGACATTCATAATCTAAAAAGTTATGAAAAGAAGCCGTAAGTTAGTGAAAAGGTACAGTACCAGGAAACTAACACACAGTAATTGAAGACGAGAAAATCAATTAACTGCAAACCAACATAAGGGACCTTTCACAACCAAGTGAAAGTAAGTAGGTTGTCAGAAACTGTAAAATCCAGTTTTTTGGGGCTCAAAATTTTAAACGCCCCCCGGAGATTTTCCTCCGGGGGGCGTTCCTTTGTTTGCCCTCAATGCTTTTTAGTCCGCAGATACCTCATAATCAAGCTGGATGAATTCAACGGCCTGGGTGCTTGTCTCCGTAGGTGTGGATGCGGCAAGGGGTGTTTGCCCTCTGCAAGATGTAGTCGCCTGATCTTCTGCCATCACTGCCGCTGCCGCCGACACTCGTCCGCATCCATAGGCGGGATCCCAACCGCTTGGCCCCAGATCTGTTGCCGTGTCAAGGATGGCCATGGCCACTTCATCCGGCGTATAGTCAGGGTGCCGGCTCCAAACGAGCGCGGCCACCCCGGCCACAAAAGGAGTTGCCATAGAGGTGCCACTTCTGTTGCCGTAGGCGTTTCCAATGGATGTGCTGTAAATGGATACGCCGGGCGCTACCACATCTACGACTTCGCCATAGTTGTTGAAAGAGGCGATGCTGTCCTCGGTGGTGGTGGCTGCGACGGTGAGCACGTGGGGGCAATTGGCCGGCACAATTTGGGCGGCGTCAACGCTCTTGTTGCCGGCTGCGGCAATCACGAGAACGCCGTGTTGGTATGCGTACTCCAGAGCTGCAACCAGCGCCGGGATTTGTGCGCATTGCATGGGCGAATCGGACGAGGTGTTGAAGCTCATGTTGATAATATCTGCTCCGGCGTCGGTGGCATAGTAGATCGCGGCGATCACGTTGGCGATAGATCCGCGACCGGTTTGATCCAGCACCTTCAGGGGCAAGATTTCGACGTTCCAGCCTACACCGACGACGCCTTCGCCGTTGTTTGGCGCAGCCGCTGCGATACCGCTGACGTGTGTGCCGTGACCGTAGTCGTCCTGCGCGTCGTCGTCGTTGTTGACAAAGTCCCAATCCAGATCGCGGCGGATTTTGGTTACCAGGTCTACGTGTTCGAAATCTACGCCGCTGTCCAACACTGCCAGCAACACTCCGGTGCCATCGGCGGACTGCCACGCCGTTGCCGCGTCGGTTTTTTCCATGGCCCATTGATTTGAATAGTAAGGATCGTTGGGCTGCCAGGGGAGAGCTGTTCCGCTGGTGTGAATGACGGGGAGAAAGATGACGTGCGTTTCGCTGATGACGTCTCCGGCTGCAAAAGTTTGGGGATGCGGGGAAGAGGTGTTGGCAAGCACAGATTGGACTCCGAAGAATAACCAGAAAGCGACCAGACACAGTATGAAAAGCTTTTGCAATCCCTTTGTCACGGCGCCACAACCTCTTTCTTACATACTTAATTATAACCTAATGTGCCTCTAATGATAGATTTCGGATAGAAAATCGTCAATAGTACTGAAGTACTATACAAAAAAACAGAAGGTGTTTTGCCGTCACCCACTCTGCAAAACACCTTCTGTTGGGAATTTCCCGATTCGGGGTACTGGGGGCTAACTTATCCCATCACGCAGCAGATTCATGAAGTGCACAATGGTTTCGATGCCCCGATAGAAATTGGGGAGATGAAATTTCTCGTTGGGGGAATGCAGGCGGTCGTCGGGCAGGCCAAAGCCCATCAGCAGGGTATCAATTCCCAATTCGCGGCGGAAAGTAGCCACAACCGGGATGGATCCTCCCTCACGAATAAAGACCGGGGCGACGCCGAAAGCACGTTGATAGGCAGCAAAGGCGGCCCGCATGGGCGCGCTGTCGCGGTTGACGATAGCGCCGGCGCCGCCGTGCAAGTCGCGGACTTCCACCGTCACGGTAGGGGGAGCGATGCGCTTGAGGTAGGTGCTGATCAGGCGAGTGATCTCCTCAGGGGTCTGATCGGCCACGAGACGCATAGAGATTTTGGCAAAGGCCTGGCTGGGCAGCACGGTCTTTGTTCCGGGCGCGGTGTAGCCGCCCCAAATGCCGTTGACATCCAGCGTTGGGCGAGCCGTGGTGCGTTCGATGACTGTGTATTCCGGTTCGCCCCACTCTGCCGCGATACCGGCGCTGGCCAACCATGCGGCGTGGTCGTAGGGGATTTTCGCCAGTTCCGCGTGTTCGTCCGGGTCCAACTCGCGCACCTTGTCGTAGAAGCCGGGAATCAGGATGTGTCCATCCTCATCTTGCAGCTGCGCGATCATACGGCACAGCTCGTTGAGGGGATTGTTCACCGCGCCGCCGAAGAGGCCGGAATGCAGGTCGTGATCCGGACCGGTGACGGCGACTTCGATGTAGGCCAATCCGCGCAGCGCGTAGACGATTGCGGGAATATCTTTGGCGAGGATGTGAGAATCGGAGATGAGCGCGACATCTGCCGCCAAGAGCTCCTTGTGGCTGGCGATGAAGGGGTCCAGATTCGGGCTGCCAATTTCCTCTTCGCCTTCAAAGATACATTTGACGTTGACCGGCGGCGCGCCGTTTGTGGCGTGGAACGCTTGAGTCGCTGCAAGATAGACAGCGACCTGGCCTTTGTCATCCGCAGCGCCGCGCGCCATAATATCTTCACCTACCACCGTCGGCTCGAACGGCGGCGTCTTCCACAGCTCCAGCGGATCGGCCGGTTGCACGTCGTAGTGGCCGTAGATCAAGACCGTCGGCGCTTGTGGCCCGGCGGCCAACCATTCCGCGTAGACGACCGGATGACCTGCTGTGGGCATTACCGTCGCCGTTGGGAACCCCGCGGCAAGCAGTTGGTCGCGCAGCCAGCCGGCTGTGCGTTGTATATCCGGCACGTGTTCTGTTTGGGTGCTGACGCTGGGAATTGACAGGAATTCTTTTAGTTCTGATAAATATCTTTCTCTCTGACTGCGAACATATTCGATGATTTGCATGGATTACTCACCGTAGACTAAGAATTTTGGGCGGGCTGCCCTTTACAACGGGGTCAAGTGTACCACGCGCGGGCGGTTTATCAACCGGGAAATATTTTGGAAATTGCGATGACTTCGGGTATACTTTGGCGCAATGGCGGGCGTGAAACGTGAAACGTGAAACGTGAAACGTGAAACTGGTAATCGGTAATTGGTGATTTGCTGACTCGCTGACTCGCTACTCTTAGTTTTTTGCTGGAGGTTGTGATGGCATTTAGAACGCTTTCGCACGCACGTTGTACCAATTTGCCGCGATTCTATTTTGGCGCGGTGTATTATCCCGAACATTGGGATGCCGCCGTGCGCGCGACCGATGCGCAACGGATGCTGGACGCCGGGTTCAACGTGGTGCGCATGGCCGAGTTCGCCTGGGATCGCATCGAGCCGGAAGAAGGGGTGTTTTGCTTCGACTTGTTCGACGAGACGATCGCCAACCTGGGCGAAAAGGGCATTGCGACGATTCTTTGCACGCCCACGGCGACGCCTCCGCGTTGGCTTACGCTGGCGCATCCCGAAATTCTGCGCGTAGCTGAAAACGGCGTCGCGATGCAGCATGGGTCACGGCAGCATGCCTGTCATAGCAACGCCACCTTCCGCGAATACTCCCGCAAGATCACCCAGGCTATGGCCAGCCATTACCGGGATCATGCCGACGTTATCGGCTGGCAGACCGACAACGAGTTCAACTGTCACTTCTCCGAATGTCACTGTGCTGCCTGCCAGGAGGCTTTCCGGGAATTCCTCCGCGAGAAATACGCCAGCGACATCGCGGCGCTCAATGCAGCCTGGGGAACGGCGGTCTGGGCGCAGACTTATCGCTCGTTTGACGAAATCGTGACGCCCAGGAGCGCCAGACCCGCCGACCCCAATCCGGGACAACGCCTTGACTACTTCCGTTTCATTTCCTGGTCGGTGACCCGATTCCAACACGACCAGGTGGCCATTCTACGCACCGCCAATCCCGGGTGGTTTGTCACCCACAACGGCACTTTTCGCCACATTGATTATCGTGGGGCGTTTGGCCAGGATTTGGATTTCCTGGGCTACGACGTCTACCCCTTTTTCGACCGCGATCCGCTCCACCGCGCCGCCAGCCAGGCATACAATCTGGATCAGGCGCGCTCCTGGTCGGGAAATTTCCTCGTTCCAGAGCAGCAATCCGGGCCGGGCGGGCAAGCCGCTTATCTTCAAGACACTCCTGAACCCAACGAGATCCGGCGCATGGCCTATACGTCTATTGCGCATGGCGCCGATAGCCTCCTGTTTTTCCGCTGGCGGACGTGCCGCTTTGGTGCGGAAGAATACTGGTGCGGAATCCTCGATCACGACAATGTGCCCCGCCGGCGTTACGATGAGATCAAGCGGCTGGGACGTGAGTTGCAGGCTGTCGGCCCGGAGATTATGGGGACGCATGTGCGCGTGGATGTGGGCGTTGCCGCCGCCGATATGGACGTCTACGACGCTCACGACACTTATTCGTTGGGGCTGCCTGCGCCCAAGGACATGGCGGCGATGATCCACGAGTTCTACTTCCAGCAGGGCTACGCCGTTGGCTGCGTGCATCCCGGCGACGACCTGAGCGCTCTCAAGTTGTACCTTCTGCCCCACTGGGCGGTTTTCAATCCCGAATGGTTGCCGAACCTGGAAAGCTACGTCGAAAACGGCGGCGTGCTGGTGATCGGCGCGCGCAGCGGTACCAAGGATTGGAACAACGCCGTGGTTGCCGAGACGCCGCCCGGTGTATTGCACAAGTTGGCCGGCGTCAAAGTGACCGAATATGGGCGGCAGAATGCCCCTGACCGGCGCCCGCTGGCCATTGCGTTCCCCAAGATCAAGATTGCGACGGAACATTGGTACGAGGTCTTGGAGCTTTACCCGAACACGGTGACGATTGGCCGGTGGGAAGGACGCCATATCAACCGCTTGGCCGCCGTGACCATGCGCCGGGCCGGTGAAGGCGCCGTGATTTACGTGGGTACTTATCTCACGCCGGATATTTTGCACGTTGTTACGGCGCTTTGCAAGGAATTGAAGGGTCTGGCGCCGCTCATCGCCGACCTGCCGGAGGGCCTTCACGTGACCGTGCGCGAGAACGAGGAAAAACGCCTGTGGTTTATCATCAACGACGGCGCCGACGATGTCCTGGTTTTGCCGAAGGCGCCGGAAGGCGTCAGTTTGTTTACCGGCAGAGCGCCTCAGTCGCGCGCTTACATCAACCGGCACGATCTGATGATCATCAAGCAGCTGCGCTCGCAGGAGCCACCCGATCCGGAGGTTGCTTCCCAATCTGACTCCGTCCCAGAAATTTCTCTCCCTTGGAAGCTGTATCCATAATGAGCTTACACATTCGACCTTTCTCTTCAGAAGATCAAGAAGCCGCTCAGCGCCTCATCCTGGCCGGTTTGGCGGAGCGTTGGGGATTTCTCGATCCTACCAAGAATCCCGATCTGGCCGACATCGCCCAAACTTACGGCGATGGGGTTTTCCTCACCGCCTGGCTTGAAGACGGCGGCGCGGCGGCGATGACGTTGGTCGGCACCGGGGCGTTGATCCACGAGGAAGAGGCCGTTGCGCGCATCGTGCGGATGTCGGTGGCGCGCTCGTTGCGGCGCCAGGGCATCGGGCGGGCGTTGTTGGAGCGGTTGCTCGTCCACGCGCGCGAAGCGGGGTATCGCCGGGTGGTGCTCGAAACCACGTCTACCTGGAGCGACGCTGTCGCTTTCTACGAACAACACGGCTTCCGCCGCATCGGCGAGTGGGACGGCGACACGCATTTCTCGCTCGATTTATGATACTTGCCAAGCGGCTTTTTGCCGTTACAATGCCGGGGAGGGAGTAGGGAGTAGGGAGTAGGGAGTAGGGAATGGGAAGAAATCAATTTGCTGAAAATCGCTGCCCCGCTGAATCGCTGCCCCGCTGACTTGCTGCCCCGCTGATTCGTTATTCGCCATTCGCAATTTTTCGGAGGAATCATGACTAAGAAACTAAGCAGCGCCCAAATTCGCCGGGCGTTTTTGGACTATTTCGCGGAGCGCGGCCATACGATTGTGCCGAGCGCCAGTCTGGTCCCGCAGAACGATCCCACGTTGCTGTTCACCAATGCCGGAATGAATCAATTCAAGGATGTGTTCCTGGGGACGGGAACGCGGCCTTACAAGCGCGCTGCCGATACTCAGAAGTGTATGCGCGTGTCGGGCAAGCATAACGATCTTGAAGAGGTCGGGTTCGACAACACGCACCACACGCTTTTTGAAATGCTCGGCAACTGGTCCTTTGGCGATTACTATAAAAAGGAAGCGATCGCCTGGGCCTGGGACTTGTTGACGCGCGTCTATGGGATTGAAAAAGACCGCCTGTGGGCCACCATCTTCGAGGATGATCAGGGCGTTCTCCCCCGCGACGACGAAGCGGCCAATTATTGGCGCACCGAAACCGACATCAATCCCGACCACATCCTGCCGTTCGGGCGCAAGGACAATTTCTGGATGATGGCCGACACCGGCCCCTGCGGTCCCAACAGCGAGATCAACTACGATTACGGTCCCGATGCCTGCAACAAGCAGGACGTGCCGGGACACGTCTGCCGGGTGAACGGCGACTGCACGCGCTTCACCGAAATCTGGAACCTGGTGTTCATCCAGTACAACAGCCTCGGCGGCGGGCAATTGGAACCGTTGCCCGCCCGGCACGTGGACACCGGTATGGGTTTTGAACGGCTCGTCGCCGTTCTGCAAGGGGTCTCTTCCAATTATCACACCGATCTTTTCTCGCCAATCATCCGGAAGATTCAGGAATTGTCCGGCCAGACTGACGCCGAGCGCGAGGCTAACATCTCCGCTTACCGCGTCATTGCCGACCACATCCGCGCGTTGACGTTCCTGGTGGGCGACGGCGTCAAGCCGGCCAACAAGGGACAAGGGTATGTCCCGCGTATGGTGTTGCGGCGCGCCGTGCGCTTTGGGCGAAAACTTGGTTTCACCGAGCCGTTCATGCAGCAGTTGGTGGATACCGTTGTCGAGATCATGGGCGACACCTTCCCGGAGCTGCCCACGCGCGTGGATTTTATCAAGTCCACTCTCAACAGCGAAGAGAAACGCTTTCTGCGCACGTTGGATCAAGGATTGGCGCGGCTGGATGCTATTATGGCCGATTTGCGGCAGCGGGGCGAGACGGTTATCGCCGGCGCCGACGCTTTCTTCCTTCACGACACGCTGGGATTGCCGCCGGAGGTGACCCGCGACGTGGCGAAGGAGCAGGGTTTTACGATTGACGAGAAGGGCTACTATCTGATTCGCGAGGAGCGCGGCGGTCTGCACGAAGAAGCCGAAGACGATCAGGTAGACCCGCACAACTTGCTTTATCCTGTGCTCTACGATTGGGTTCAATGCCAGGATTGCCGCCCATTGCTCTACGATCCCTATGCTGCGCTTCAAGTTGAAACATCCATCGCCGGGATGATCCGTGAGGACAGCCTGGACACGCATGCCAAAGCCGGCGATGCGGTGGAGCTGGTGTTGCGCAACACGTGCTTTTATGTCGAATCCGGCGGGCAGGTGACCGACGTCGGCCGCATCGTCGGGCCCGATTGGGAGGTCGCTGTGACCGATGTGCGCCGTCCCATCGAGGGGATGGTCATCCACGTTGGCGTCGTCGTGCGCGGGGAACCTGCGGTAGGCGATCCGGCGACGGCTATCGTGGATCGCGAGCGCCGCCTGGACATTGCGCGCAACCACACCGCCACGCACCTGTTGCACCGTGCGCTGCGCGACGTACTGGGCCGCCACGTTGCCCAGGCCGGTTCGCTGGTCTCGCCCGAGCGATTGCGTTTCGATTACAACCACGACGAGGCAATGACGCCGGAACAACGCGCCGAGATCGAGCGCATCGTCAACGGCGCGGTGTTGGAGAATTATCCCGTCGCGACGCGCCAGGAAGCTTACCGCGACGCGCTCGAACAGGGCGTCATCGCGATCTTTGAGGAAAAGTACGGCGAGACGGTGCGCGTGGTGCGCGTCGGCGACGACAAGACCGCCTTCAGCCAGGAGCTGTGCGGCGGCACTCACGTCACCCGCACCGGCGACATCGGCGCATTTACCATTGTCTCCGAAAGCGGCATCGGTTCCGGCATCCGCCGGATCGAGGCGGCCACGGGGCGCGGCGCGTTGCAGGAGGCGCAGACGGCGCGCGCGCGCCAGGAGCAGGCGGCGGCGCTGCTCAAGGCGCCTGTCGAAGAACTGCCGGAGCGCGTTGAGCGGTTGCAGTCCGAGATGCGCGCCGCCCAGAAAGAGATCGAACAGCTCACCCGCAAGTTGGCCCGCGCCGACTTCCAGGGATTGTTGGACAAGGTGGTGGACGTGGCCGGCGTGCCGGTGTTGGCGGCGCAGGTTGACGTACCCGACGCCGACACGCTGCGCGAAATGGCCGACTGGTTCCGTGACAAGGTTCAGGACGGTGTGATCGTTCTGGGAACGGTAATTGACGGCAAGCCGCTTTTCATCGCGGCGACCACCAAGGCGATGACCGGTCGCGGCATTCACGCCGGCAATCTGGTCCGCGATATCGCCAAGATTGTGGGTGGCGGCGGCGGCGGCCGTCCCGATATGGCGCAGGCCGGCGGTCGCGACGCTTCCAGGATCGCCGACGCGCTGGCGCAAGCGCCGATCCTGGTGCGGGCGATGATCCGCGATTGATGGGGAGAGCGTGAAACGTGAAACGTGAAACGTGAAACGTGAAACGTGAAACGTGAAACGTGAAACATGAAACATGAAACATGAAATCGGTAATTTGTAATTTGTAATTCGCTGATTCGCTCACCCGCTTTTTGAAAACGAAACGTGGGGCAAGAGTTAACCTCTTGCCCCACGTTGTTTTTCCCGGCGGGCTACGCTTGTTTCTGGCAGGCCTCGACGACTTCTGCGGCCAGATCGAAGCGGTCGAAGGCGGGCATGATGTAGATGCCGGCGGCCCATTCGCGCAACTGCGCCACCAGTTCGAGCGCGATGCGCACGCCTTCTTTAGGCGATTGCTTGCCCGCCGCTTCCAGGCGGTCGAAGAGCTCCGGCGCGATGCTGATGCCGGGAACTTCGTTGTGCAGGAAGCGCGCGTGTTTTACGCCGTACAGCGGCAGGACGCCCACCAGCACCGGCGCCGGCAGCGGGCCGTACTGCGCCGCGTACTGATCCATAAACGCGCGGGCGGCGGCGGGATCGTACACCGGCTGCGTGATGAAGAAATCCGCCCCCGATTGGAGCTTGCGCCGGATCACGGTATTTTCGCGTTCGGGATCGGGCGGCGTGAGATTGAGCGCTGCCCCCACGAAGAACGTCGTCGGCTGGCCGATGTCGCCGCCGGCGTGGTCTATCCCGGCGTTGAACCCCTCTTTGATCAGCTTGATCAGCCCGGTCGGCGCCAGGTCGAAGTTGTCCATGGCGTCGGGATAGTCGCCGATGGAGGTCGGGTCGCCCATCACCACGAAGACGTTGCGCACGCCCAGCGCGTGGGCCGCCAGCAGATCGCCCTGGACGCGCAGCAGGTTGCGCCCGCGCGTGGGGAAGTGCAGCGTCGTCTCGACGCCGATGCGATCCTGGATCAGCGCGCACACGGCCCAGGGGCTCATGCGCATGCGCGCCATCGGGCTGTCGGCCACGTTGATCACGTCGGCGCCGGCCTCGGCCAGCAACGTTGCCCCGGCCAGCAGCTTGTGTGTCGAAAGCCCGCGCGGCGGGTCCATCTCGACGGCGACCACGAATTTGCCGGCGGCGAGCGACTGCGACAGGCGCGAAGGCCGGTCGGGCGCGCTGTCGGCGAGCGGCTGCGCGGTGTAGCGTTCGGGCAGCGGCATCTCTGCGGCGGGCGGCCCGGCCCGCAGCGCGTCGCGCACGGCGGCGATGTGCTCCGGCGTCGTGCCGCAGCAGCCGCCGATGATCGCCGCGCCGGCGTTCGCGAAGGGCCAGGCATACTCGCCGAAGTATTCCGGCGTCGCCGGATACATAATGCGTCCGCCCACCTGTTCCGGCCAACCGGCGTTGGGTTTGATCCAGAAGCGCGCTGCGGGCGCGGCGTCGCGCATCTGGCGCAGCAGGCGCAGCAGTTGCGCCGGCCCGCCGGAGCAGTTGACGCCGATCACCTCCGCTCCCGCCTCTGCGATGGCGCGCGCCGCTTGCGCCGGCGAATCTCCCAGCAGCGAGCGATCGTCGCGGGTGAACGTCATCGAGGCGATCAGCGGCAGGTCGCTGATGCTGCGGGCCGCCTTGAGCGCTTCCTGCAATTCGGCCAGGTCGGCCATCGTCTCGATGACCAGCAGATCCACGCCGGCCTCGACCAGCGCGGCAATTTGTTCGGTGAACGCGGCTTGCGCCTGCGCTTTCGTCACCCGGCCGTAGGGCGCCAGCCGCACCCCCAGCGGGCCGACGTCGCCGGCCACCAGCACCTCTTTGAATGAAGCCAGCACCACGCGCCGCGCCAGGTCCACGCCGGCGCGGTTGATCTCGACGGTGCGTTCCGCCAGCCCGTGCCCGGCCAGTTTGTAGCGGTTGGCCTCAAAGGTGTTGGTCAGGATGATCTGCGCGCCGGCGTCAATGTAGGCGCGGTGCACCTCGGCCACCAGCGCCGGATTCTCGACGTTCAGCGCCTCGAAGCACGCGGCGACCGCTGCCCCACGCGCGTGCAGCATCGTCCCCATCGCCCCATCGCTGAGCAATGGGCGTTCCGCCTGCGCCAGCAAATCTAAGAAATTTCGTTGTGACATCTTCCCCTCGTTAAAATGGTTTTTCGGTTTCAACGGTTAACGGTTTTGTGAAACGTGAAACGTGAAACGTGAGGACTTCACGCATCACGTTTCACGTTTCACGCAGCGCAGGATGAGCAGGTCAGGATGGTCTACAGCGTTTCCCGCAGGGCCTGCACCGCCGCCATTATACCTTTTAATGCGGGAATGACTTCGGCCCAGGCGCGCGTTTTGAGGCCGCAGTCGGGGTTGACCCAGAGATGGGCGGGGGGGAGGTGTTGCGCGAAGCTGCGCAATTTGGCGGTGATGAAATCCACGGCGGGCGTCACGGGGCTGTGGATGTCGTAAACGCCGGGGCCGACCTCGCGAGGGTAGCCGTAGTCGGCCAGAGCGCGCAACATTTCGTCGCCGCTGCGCGCGTTTTCGATGGAGATGACGTCGGCGTCCAGACGGTCAATCGCGTCCAGGATGTCGCCGAATTCGGAGTAGCACATATGCGTGTGAATCTGGGTTTGCGGCAGCGCCTTGCCCGTCGCCAGGCGGAAAGTGTCCACGGCCCAACCGAGGTAGTCGTCGCGGCGTTGGCGTTTGAGCGGCAGCCCTTCGCGCAGCGCCGGCTCGTCCACCTGGATGATGCGCGCACCGGCGGCCTCCAGGTCGGCGATCTCGTCGCGCAGCGCCAGCGCCAGTTGCAGCGCCACCTCCCGGCGCGAGATGTCGCCGCGCGGGTACGACCAGTTGAGGATCGTCACCGGGCCGGTGAGCATACCCTTGACCGGTTTGGCGGTGAACGACTGGGCGACTTTAAATTCGCGCACGGTCATCGGCGCGGGCCGGGCCACGTCGGCGTAGATGATGGGCGGGCGGACGCAGCGGCTGCCGAAGCTTTGCACCCAGCCGTTTTGGGTGAAGGCGAAGCCGGTCAGCTTTTCGGCGAAGTACTCGACCATATCGCTGCGCTCGAACTCGCCGTGAACCGGCACATCGAATCCCAGCGCATCCTGGATACCCATCGTATAGGCGATGAAAGCGTCCACGCCCGCATTGTATTCGGTCTGCGAAATCTCGCCTTTGCGCTCACGCGCCCGCAGGCGGCGCACCGCGTCGGTCTGGGGGAACGAGCCGATGGTGGTGGTGGGGAACGGCGGGAGTTGCACCTGCTGCGGGCGGCGTTCGGCGTAGGGCTGTACACGCCCGAAGTCGGCAGGAGTGAGCGCGGCCACCCGCGCCTGTACGGTCGCGTCTGCCGGCGCGAAGGCGCGGAACGCGCTCCAGGCGGCGTCGGCGGCGCCGGTGTCACCCGACGCGAGCGCCTTCAACTCGCCGAGCTTCTCGTCGGCGAAGGCCAGCACGCCGCGCAGGGCAGCCGGCAGCGCAGTCTCGGCGGCGGCGCGGTACGGGACGAATTGCAGGGAGGCGGAGGCGCTCAGGCGCAGGGTGGGGGCAGCCGCGCGCAGCGCGTCCAGCCGCGCGAGCGTTTCGGCGGGGTGGAGCCGCCACACGCTGCGCCCGTCCACCAGGCCCGCCGCGAGCGCCTTGTCCTGCGGCCAGCCGTGGGTTTGGATCAACGCCAGGTTATCGCCGCGCGTGAAATCCAGCGTGAGCGTCTGCACCGGCAGGCGCGTCGCCCACGGGTACGTCTCGCCCAGATCGTCGAAGTACGTCACCAGGTTGAGCGCGACGCCGGCTTTGGCCAGTTCGGTGTAGGTTGTCGCGAAGGCGGCGCGGAGATCCGCAGCGTCGCCCAATACCAGCACCGGCTCGTGGAGCTGCACTTCGGGGACGTCGAGCGCCTGCAATTCGCGCAACAGCGCGACGTACAATGGGGTCAGCGCCGCGAGGAGCGCGTCGAAGTTTACGCCTGCATCCAGCCGCGACAGGCGCAACAACGTCACCGGCCCGATCACGATGGGTACGGCGCGCGTCCCCAGCACCGTTTGCGCCCGCCGGATGTGTTCCAGGAAATCGTCAAAGCGCGCTTGCGGCGCGGTCGTCGCATCAATTTCGGGGACCAAGTAGTGGTAGTTTGTGTCGAACCACTTGGTCATATCCAGCGCGGGGACGCCGGGCACGCCGCGCGCCATCGCGAAATAGCGCGCCAGGCCGGAAAGCTCGCGGAAGCGCGGCGCGACCAGGTTGAAGCGCACGGCCCAGTCCAACATCTGGTCATACAAAGTGGAATAACCCACGCCGATGGCGTCAATCCCGGCGTCCAACTGCGCCCGCCAGCCGTCTTCGGCCACATCCCAGAAAGCCTGCATCAAGCCGGACTCGTCTAGCTTGCCCTTCCAGAAAGCCTCCAGGGCGCGTTTCATCTCGCGCTCGCGCCCGATGCGCGGGTAACCCAGCGTTTGTGTTGGTAATGCGGTCATTGTCGTCCTCCTGAAAATCGGATAGTTTCAAGTTGCACGTTGCAAGTTTCAAGTTGAAGAGTGGGTGTGATGACCGACAGAGCGCCGGTGATGAGTGGTGGATGAGTCTTGCATGATAAATAAAACTAAAATTATCTTGTAAATATACTATAAAGGCTTCAGGATGTCAAACAAATTGCGTGAAGATGCCGTGTTTTAATTTGTAGGCGGTAGAGACGCAAAATTTTGCGTCTCTACT
>DAOUFX010000291.1:0-28381 GCA_034429675.1 Anaerolineae bacterium
GATCTCGTGTGCGAAAAACACCTTCCTTATTATCCTCTGCCGTCGCATTGCGATTTTCATCCAACCGTTGGTGTACCGCAGGTTAATAAGGAATAGCGGGTGATCGAAAAACATCACATTATCAGAAGAAAAAGAGGATAATCCAGCGTCAATTCCATTGTAGTAGATTTTAGATGGGAGAACAAGTAGCAAGAAGACGGAATAATGGCCGTTCACCTTGAGTTTTTAACTAAAGACAGTATAATTTCTTTAGAAGGTAAGAGTAGGGTTATACGGGGCCCTGGAGTAAAGGCGTCAACTGTAAGTTACGTGTGATTGAGGAAGTGTATGAAGAAAAGCGACATTGAGGATATAGAAATCACACTCTTTCTGGAAGCCCTCTACCAACGTTACGACTATGACTTCAAGAATTATGCCAAAGCCTCGATGCGGCGGCGAATTCGCCATTTTTTGGCCAGCACGCCCTATACCCACATCAGCGAGATGATCCCCCATCTTCTCTACGATGAAGCCTTTGCACAGTCAGCCATGCAGGATTTCTCCATTATGGTGACGGAGATGTTCCGCGACCCCTCTTTTTACGCTGTTGTCAGAGAAAAAGTGATCCCCTATCTCAAAACCTACCCCTTTATCAAGGTCTGGCATGCCGGTTGCGCCACCGGCGAGGAAGTCTATTCGTTGGCGATTGTGTTAAAGGAGGAAGGGGTTTACGATCGCGCCACCATCTTTGCGACAGATTTCAATGACTCAGCTTTGCAAACTGCGCGCGAGGGAATTTATCCGCTCAAGGACATCCGGCTCTACACCAAAAATTACCAACTGGGCGGGGGAGCGCATTCGTTTGCCGATTACTACCACGCGCAATACGAATCAGCCATTATGGATCAAACCCTCAAAAAGAATGTGACGTTTGCCAATCACAATCTGGTGACAGACGGGGTGTTTAGCGAAGTCCATTTGATTTTTTGCCGCAATGTACTAATCTACTTCGATAAAACGCTTCAAAATCGTGTCTTGAAGCTATTCGCGGACAGCCTGAGCTATGGCGGATTTCTCTGCCTGGGCACAAAAGAGACCTTGCAATTCTCCGATGTGCAAGATCGCTTCAAGGTCATTGATCCGCGCGAGAAGGTTTATCAAAAAATTGTTCCCTGAGAGTGTGGGATGACGCCACCATATCAAGTGATTGTCATCGGGGCTTCGGCGGGGGGAACTGCCGTCTTCAGGCAGTTGTTGCCAATGTTCCCGGCTCATTATCCCATTCCTGTGGTTGTCGTCCAGCATTTGCATCCGATGCAAGAAAACACGCTGGTTCAACATTTTGACACCATGTGCCCTTTGAAAGTCAAGGAAGCCGACGAAAAGGAGCCGATCAAGCCCGGTTACGTTTATTTCGCGCCGCCTAATTATCATTTGTTGATTGAATCGGACCGGACTTTTAGCCTGTCCATAGACGCGAAGGTGAACTATTCGCGCCCTTCCATTGATGTATTGTTTGAAAGCGCTGTGGACGTTTATGCCCCGGCTATGATCGGCGTCGTGCTGACCGGAGCCAACAACGACGGCGCCCACGGGTTGCAGTTAATTCACGAAAGCGGCGGGTTAGCCATTGTGCAGGATCCGGCCACGGCTGAAGTCCCCTATATGCCACAGGCCGCGTTGACGGCAACACAAACGTCTTATGTGTTGCCTCTGCGCGACATCGGCCAATTGCTGGTGGAAAAGGGGAAGTAGGAAGAAGAGGTAGTGAGTATGGCCAATAAAACTCAAGATGCCAGACAGCGGCGCTCTCGCCGGACGATTGGCATGGTTTGCGACGATTCCAGCAGCAAGTATGCCGAGCTGATCTGGAACGGCATCCGCAGCGTCGTGCAACGGCATGATGCGAATCTGCTGCTGTTTCGCGGGGGATTACCGAACCCCATCGGTGAGTCGCAGCCCCCTGCCAGCATTTTGTACGATCTGATCAGCCCGGAAACACTGGACGGGCTGGTGATGTGGGGCGCGCAATTGAGCCACTCGGGCGGTGTGGAGGTGGTGACCGATTTGTGTCGCCGCTTTGCGCCCCTGCCGATTGTGAACATCGGTTTATCGTTGCCGGATGTTTCCAACGTGTTGGTGGACAATTACCAGGGAATGCACGATGTGGTGGATCATCTCATCGCGGTCCACGGGCGCAAACGCATCGCGTTCCTCCACGGCCCCGAAGCGAACCCGGAAGCGCAGGATCGCTATCGCGGCTATGTGGACGCCCTGAGCGAGCACGGCATCCCTCTGGACAGCCGACTGATCGCGCAGTGGGAGGAAACCAATGTATGGCGCCTGCGCATGCCGCAATACCAGGAAGAGAACTATCATGCCGCAGGCCTGAACGTTCTGATGCAGGGATACCATCTGCGCCCAAAGGAAGATTTCGACGCGCTCGTGGGCAATGACGATACGATGGGCATCGGTTCGTTGTACATCTTGCGGCTCAACGGCTATCGGGTCCCGGAAGATGTCGCCGTAGTCAGCTTCGATGATATTCCCCAAACGAACTACGTGACCCCGCCTTTGACGACGGTGCGACAATCGTTCTTTGATCTGGGACGGCAGGCATGCGAGATGTTGTTCGATCGGCTTGAGGGCAAAGTCACTACGAATGTCCAGGTAGTTCTTCCAATGCAGGTGATTGTGCGACGCTCTTGCGGCTGTGCAGATCCGGCCGTTTTGCAGACCGAGATGGAGGCGACGCCAGCGCCATCGGGCAAGGCGAACGTGCGCGCAAAACGGAATGAAGTCGCCGCCGCCCTGGTACAAACGCTGAGCCTCGCCGCAGATCACCCGTTGAACGACAAGATTGAGTCGTTGCTGGATGTGTTCCTCGACGAGCTGACTCATACCGCCGCGCGCGGAACCTTCATGATGGCCCTGGAAGACATCCTGCGGGATATAAGTCTGGAGGAAACCCACCTCCAGACCTTCCAAATTATGATTTCGACCTTGCGCCGCCAGATATGGCCCAATCTCCACAAGGATGCGCACCTGCAAGCCGAGACGCTGTTGCATCAAGCCAGAATCGCCATCGGCGCGGCGATGTACCGCGCTCAAGCGTATCAGGTTTTGCGGCTGCAATTGCGCGAGCAAGATTTGCGCGAGGTCGGCGCGGCTCTTTTGACCACCTTTGACATGGATGCATTGCTCAACGTGTTGAGCTGGGGTCTTCCGCGCCTGAACGTCGCGGCGGCCTCGGTGGCGCTTTATGAGAATCCGGCAGAACCGCTATCCGGGGCGCGTTTGATTTTCGCCGCCGATGAACACGCACAGGTCGAGACGGCGCCGGAGAAGCGGCTTTTCCCGTCGCGACAATTGATGCCAACCGGGCTCTGGCCCCAGGATGCGCCCTTCAGTATGATCGTCGAGCCGTTCTATTTCCAGAACGAGCAGCTAGGATTTGCCCTCTTTGAGACCGGCGACGCCGGATTGGCCCTCTTCCGCGCGTTGCGCGGCGAGATCAGCAGCGCGCTCAAGGGGACGTTGCTTTTCCAGGAGCATGCGCAAGCGGAGGCGGCGCTGGGGCAGCGCGCCGCCGAACTGGCGGCGGCCAAAGAGTTGACCGAACAAGCGCTGCAACAGGCAGAATTTGAAAAAGAGCGCGCCGAAAAAGCGCGCCAGGCGGCGGAAGAGGCGCGTCGTATTTCTGACAATGCGCGCGAGACCGCCGAAGTCGCGCGCAGGACGGCCGAGAAAGCGCAGCGCGAAGTCGAGGCGGCGAACACGGCGCTTGAAGCGCAAATCTGGCATACGACCGGCCACGCGCTGCTCAACAATCGCATGCGCGGCGAGCAGGACGTGCTGACGCTGGCAAACAACGTCATCGAGCACCTGTGTGAATACCTCACCGCTCAAGTCGGTGTGTTGTACGTGCGCGAGGACGATATCCTGTGCCGGGTCGGCAGCTATGCGTGTTCGCGCGAAGGAATTGGCGGCCGCTTTGCAGTCGGCGAGGGCCTGCTCGGACAGGCCGTCTACTCAAAAAAGCCTATTCTTCTGACCGATATTCCCCCTGATTATGCGCAGATTGCGTCGGGGTTGGGCAGCGCTGCGCCCAAAGCGGTGATCATTATGCCCTTCCTTTACGACGACGAAGTGGTGGGCGTCGTCGAGATGGGAAAGCTCTCCGGGTTTAGCGCGGAGCAGATGAAATTCTTGCAGACTGCCTTGGAAAGCATCGCCATCGCGTTCAATACGGCCCAGGCGCGCGCGCGCATCAACCAGTTGTTGACGCAGACGCAGCAGCAGGCTGAAGAATTGCAGGCGCAAGGCGAAGCGTTGCGGGTGGCAAACGAAGAATTGGAATCGCAGACCGAGAATTTGCGCGTTTCCAGCGGACGGCTGCGCGAGCAGCAGACCGAACTGGAGACGGCCAACGCCGAGTTGATTCAGAAGCAGTCCCAATTGGATCTGCAGAATCGCGAATTGCGCGAAGCGCAGCTGGACCTGGAATACAAGGCCGAGGAGTTGGCGCGGGCCAGCCAGTACAAATCGGAATTCCTGGCGAATATGTCCCACGAGCTGCGCACGCCGCTCAACTCGTTGCTCATTCTGGCGCGGATGCTGGCGAACAACGACGAGGGCAACTTGAAGGCGGAACAGATTGAGTCGGCGACGATCATTTACAACAGCGGCAATGATTTGCTCAAGTTGATCAATGAAATCCTCGATCTCTCGAAAGTTGAAGCCGGCAAGATGACGTTCCATTTCGAGTCAACGTCGTTGAGCAGCATCCTGGAAGCGATGCGCGTGCAGTTTGCTCACGTTGCCGAGGAGAGAAAACTGGCTTTCAACCTTTCTCTGGATGAAACGGCCCCGGCCAGAATCGAAACAGATCTGCTACGGGTGGAGCAAATCCTTAAAAATTTGCTTTCTAATGCCTTCAAGTTCACCGATCAGGGGAGCGTGAGCCTGGGAATCGGGCTGCCCTCGCTCGACACCAAATTCTCCCGCAATGATCTGAACCCCGAAAACACGGTGGCTTTCTGCGTGTCGGACACCGGCATCGGAATGACGCCGGAGCAGCAGAAAATTGTGTTTGAGGCGTTCCAGCAGGCCGACGGCAGCACCAGCCGCAAATACGGCGGAACGGGATTGGGCCTGACCATCTCGCGGCAACTGGCCACACGATTGGGCGGCGAGATCGCCCTGAGGAGCGAGTACGGCAAAGGCAGTACGTTCATCCTCTATTTGCCTTTCAAGTCGCAACCGGCAGGCGAACCGCTCACGCCGGCGGAACCGAAGGGCAAGGAAGAACAGGAGAAGGGGCGGCGCGGAGAGCGCGGAAGAAAGGAAAGCCGTGAACGGAGAAACAGCGAAGAAAGGGAACCGCAGCCGACAGAGGCCGCGGTCGTCAGCGCGCTTCCTGCGCCTGAACCCGTTCGCCCTGCCGTCAGCATCCCCGACGACCGCGAGTCGCTCGTGGATGGAGACCGCATTTTGTTGGTCGTGGAAGATGACGCCAATTTTGCCAAAATCGTGCGGGATTACGCGCGCAAGAAGGGATTCAAGTGCCTGGTGTCCGGCGACGGCCAGACCGGGCTGGATCTGGCCAAGAAACATCTGCCCAACGCCATCATTCTGGACCTCAATTTGCCGGTAATCAATGGCCGCGAAGTGCTGGAGGTTCTCAAGAGCGAACCGGCGACCCGGCACATTCCGGTGCACGTCATGTCGGTGGCCGACGAGGACGTGGACATCTACAAGCAGGGCGCCATCGGCTTTTTGACCAAACCGGTCAGCCCCGAAGCTTTGGAGGCGTCGTTCCAGAACATCGAACAATTCATCGCCCGGGAGATCAAATCGTTGCTGGTGGTGGAGGACGATACGAATCTGCGGCGCAGCGTGACCAAGTTACTGGCCGGCAACGACATCCAAATTGTCGAGGCCGGAACCGGGAAAGCCGCGTTGAAGGCGCTGAAAGCGCAACCATTTGATTGTATGATTCTGGATTTGAACCTGCCGGATATGAGCGGATTTGAACTGTTGGGACAGTTGGATCGCAGCGAAAACGGATTACGCTGTCCCATCATCATCTACACCGGCAAGGAGTTGAGCCCGGAAGAGAATCGCCAGTTGTTGCAGTATGCGGACGCCGAGTCGCAGCCGCTGCGAGTGATTGTCAAAGGCGTGAAGTCGCCGGAGCGATTGCTGGACGAGACGGCGCTGTTCCTGCACCGGGTCGTTGCCAATATGCCCGAAGATAAGCAAAAAACAATCCAGCGATTGCACAGTCAAGAAGCCATCCTGGCCGGCAAGCGGATTTTGCTGGCCGATGATGACGCCCGTAGCGCCTTTGCGTTGTCCAAACTGCTCGCCGACAAGGGCGTCAAGGTTGCCATCGCTTATAACGGCATAAAGGCGCTGGAAATGTTGGAGCAGAACGAATACGATCTGATTTTGATGGACATCATGATGCCGGAAATGGATGGGTACGAAGCCATCAAACGCATCCGGCAGCAGGGAAAGTATTACGACCTGCCCATTCTGGCGCTCACGGCGAAGGCCATGAAAGGCGACCGCGAGCGCTGCATCGCGGCAGGCGCCAACGATTATTTGCCCAAGCCGGTTGAAGCCGACCGGCTGTTCTCGATGTTGCGCGTGTGGTTATATCGTTAAATAAAAGAGGGCGCTTCAAAGCAAGAGTACGCTATGTCTGACCCTACCATTCTCATCGTTGACGATAAGCCGGAAAATCTGTACGCGTTGGAGAAACTGCTGAAAAAGCTGGACGTTCACGTTCTCCAGGCGACATCCGGCGCGCGCGCCCTTGAACTGACGCTGAAGCACGAGTTCTGCCTGGCCATCGTGGATGTACAGATGCCGGAAATGGACGGGTACGAATTGGTGGAATTGCTCCGCAGCAACGAGGGCACGGCGACGCTACCGGTCATTTTCGTTAGCGCCATCTACTCGGACGACTACCATCATCGTCGCGGGTACGAAGCCGGCGCCGTGGATTTTCTGAGCAAGCCGTTTGCCCCCGAAATCTTGCTCAGCAAGGTCAAAATCTTCATTGACCTCTACAATCAGCGCCACAGTCTGCAAACCCTGGTCCAACAACTCAACGCAAACAATGTCGTGCTCACCAAGCGCGCCGCGCAGATGGAAATCGTCAACGAGGTCGGACGGCAGATTACGTCTATCCTCAATTTGAATGCGTTGCTGGACCACATCGTGAGCCTGATCCAGGCGAAGTTCGGGTACTACAGCGTGGGCGTTTGGATGCGCAACGAGCAGCGCACCTGCCTGGTGCTCAGAGCCATTGCCGGGCAGGATTGCACCCTCCAGGGCGGCGAGGAAGTCTGCATTCCGGTGGATGCGACGCCGAGCATCGTGGCTCACGTTTGTCGTTCGAACGAGTATTACCTGACCAACGCCGCGCAGGAAGATCCCAATTATCTCTTCCTGGATATGTTGGCGGCTACACAGTCAGAGCTGACGTTGCCGTTGGCCCTTGAGCGCGGGCCGGCGATAGCCAAAGAGAGCATAGGAGCGCTCGACATCCAAAGCGCGGCGCGCGACGCCTTCGACGACGACGACATCACCGTTTTGCAGACGCTGGCTGATCAAATCAGCATCGCCATTCACAACGCGCACCTCTACGACGCCGAAAGACAACGACGATCCCTGGCCGAGACGTTGGAAGAAACCGGACGGGTGCTTTCCAGCAGCCTGGACATGCACGACGTCCCCGACCTGATCCTGGAACGGCTGGCGCAGGTGGTGCCCTACGAGCGCGGCGCCATCATGCTGCGTGAAGACGACGAGAACAACGCCAGCTTTGTCTATGTCGTCGCCCAGCGCGGATTCCCTGAGGATGGTCGCGTGGGGAATTTGCATGTGCCCGTCCAAAAGGATGACGTTTTCGATCAGATGGCGACGCAGCGACGCCCGTTGATTCTGGCGGATGTGTCGCAGAACCCCCACTGGCAACAGGTAGAGTGGTTGCCGATCAATCACTCCTGGTTGGGCGTGCCGTTGATCGCCAAGAATCACGTGGTCGGTATGATCTCGTTGACGCGGCAAGAAGTGGCCGCTTTTAGCTCCGATGACGCGACCCTGGCCGCTGCCTTTGCCGGGCAGGCGGCCATCGCCCTGGAAAACGCCCGGCTCTACGCGCAAATCGTGCGGTTCAATGCCAAACTGGAAACCATGGTCGGCGAGCGAACGGCAAGCCTGCAGAAAGCTTACGAGCAGCTGGAGATACTCGATCAGAAGAAATCCGATTTCATCCAGGTCGTCTCCCACGAGTTGCGCACGCCGCTGACTTTGATCCAGGGCTACGGCCAAATCCTGCTGCGCGACCCACGTTTCGGCGATGATGAGGCTTTTCTGGCGCGGGCCAGCGGCATCGTCACCGGGGCGTTGCGCATGCACGAGATCATCAACAGCATGCTGGATATGATCAAACTCGACAATCGCACCTGGAAGTTGGAGTTCCAACAGATTTCACTGCCCCTGTTGTTGGAATCGTTCCGGCAAAGCCTGGCCCTGCCGTTGGAAGAGCGCGGGCAGACGATGACCATTGACGTGCCGCTGACCCTGCCCAACATCGAGGCCGATTACGATGCTTTGACCAAGCTGTTTGATCATTTATTGGTCAATGCCATCAAATACACACCCGATGGCGGCTGCATCGAAGTCACCGGACAGATGTTCCAACCTGAAGCTGGCGTGGCGAACGACCCCATGGTCGAAATCATCATCCGCGATACCGGCATCGGCGTTGCCCCTGAAGCCCAGGAATTGATTTTCACCAAGTTTTACACCGTCGGCAATGTCGCCAAGCACTCCACCGGCAAGACCAAATTCAAGGGGGGCGGTCCCGGTCTGGGACTGGCCATTGCCAAAGGGATCGTTGAAGCGCACGGCGGACGTATCTGGGTAGAAAGCCGTGGCTACGACGAGGTCGCCTGTCCCGGCAGCCAATTCCACGTTCTCTTGCCGGTCAAACAGCCGATCGAAACGTTGTCGGCGAATAGCGACTGACACCGCTGAGGGTTGTCTTTGTGTTTTGCAAAATGGTTGGGTTGGCTGCTCAACACTGAGCGCGCGGGAAGCTGACCGAAAGATTCAATCTTACTGTAAGATTTGAACCGGTTAGCGGATCACAGAACGCTTGAGGAGCATGGATGGCTGACACAACAAATAGCCCAGGTAAGCAACAGACTGAAGCCTCCCCGCGATTGACCATCGGTTTGTGTATTAACCGTCTAAGCGCCAGTTACCAGGAGTTGATCTGGCAAGGGGTAGCTGAAGCCGCGCGAGAATACGATATCAATCTTATCATTCTGGCGGGCGGCGAGGTCACCGAGGGGATGCCAATCCCGGCCAACATCGTCTATGAGATGGCTGCGGCGGAACGTATCCACGGACTGATCGTTTCCAACACCCTTTTTGTATCGCAATCCACCATGCAAGCGTTTTGTGAACGCTTCGCCCCGCTGCCGGTCGTCAGTCTTGCCGCTCCTCTGCCCGGTATCCCCAGTCTGGTCTCTGACAATTATCAGGGCTTGTATGCAGTGATGGTGCACCTCATTCGCGATCATGGATACAAACGGATTGCCTGTTTGCGACGCCCGGAGGGGAAATTCGATCTGGATGAGCGGTATCGGGCGTACCGGACCGCCTTGACCGATCATGGCCTTGAGTTTAACCCGAATTGGGTGGTGTCCGTCGCCTATAGCGCGAACGATGAAATCGGCATCCATGCCGGCGTCCGGGAATTATTGGATGAGCATCACGTGCGCCCCGGTGTAGATATTGACGCCTTGGTGACCCTGGACGATAACGCCGCCTTTTGCGCGCTCAGCGCTCTGCAAGCGCGCGGAATCCGGGTGCCTGACAACATAGCCCTGACCGGCTCCGGCAACCGGACGGGACGTTTTGCCACGCCTCCAATCACGGCAAGCTGCCAACCGGTGAAGGAACTGGGGCAGCAGGCGCTCAAATTGTTGCTGTCGCGGATTCGCGGGGAGCCGACCCCGGATCTGGTTACGTGGCCGCAACAAGTGCAGATTCTCCAGTCGTGCGGGTGCTTCTCGCCGGTGGTTCTGGATGCGGCCGTTGGCGGCGCCATCCCCAAAACAGTGGTGGCCGCGCCATGGAATTTGCCCGCCAAGATGCGCACGGCGCTTGCAAAATCCCTGCAGAAAGCCGTGGCGGGCCAGTTAGAGGCAGATTATACCGCCTGCACCGCGCCGTTGCTTGAGAGCTTTCTGGAGGCGTTGCGAACGGACAGCGCGCAAAAGTTTCTGGGCGACCTTGAGGAAGCCATGGCGCCAACGACATCCACAGTCGAAGCCGCGCAATACTGGAACACGTTCCTGACGTTGATGCGGGGAACGCTACAGCCGTACTTTTCGGGATCGGCGTTGGCGCAAGCAGAAAACCTGTGGCAGCAAGCGCGCATCACGATTGGGGAATGGGCTTTGCGCGCGGTCGCCCGACGCGATTTGGCGCAGCAACGCCAGAGAGCGTTGTTGAATACCGTGGAAACAGGCCTGATTGCGACGCTCGATGTTCAGGATGTGCTCGCTGCGCTCAGCAAAGGGATGGCGCTTTTGAATATCCCCGGTTGTTACCTGTCGTTTTATGCCGAGCCGGCTCACCCTGAAAACGGTGGGCGTCTGGTGATGGCTTACGATCAGGGGCAACGGGCGTTGCCGGAAGAGGGCGTGTTCTTCCCATTGCAGCAAATATTCCCCGACGGCATGGGCCCCCAAAATCGCGCTTATCACCTCCTGATTTATTCGTTGTATTTCCAACAAGAGCAAGTTGGCCTGGTGATTTTTGAGGCAGGCGCGGAGCCATCCGCCACCGTCTTTGAGACCCTATGCGAAGAACTGACCAGCGCGTTGCATGGAGCCCAGGTGATGCAGGCGCGGCGCGCCGCCGAGCTCGCGCTGGAGCAACGGGCCACCGAGTTGACCATGGCCAATGCCGCCGCCAAAATCGCCTGGAAAGAGGCCGAGCGTGAGAAGGAAAGGGCCGAAGAAGCGCTCGAAGAGGCAAACGCCGCGCGGAACGTCGCCGAGCAGATTCAAGCGGAGTTGCGGGTGAGCAATGCCGCTCTGGAAGCGCAGATGTGGCACACACACGGGCAATCCCTGCTCAACGAATATATGCGCGGCGAACAGACCATCGGTGTGCTTGCGGATAATGTCATGGCCAAATTGTGTGAATATCTTGGCCTGTTGACCGGGGTTCTGTACGTCCGCGATGGCAATGTCCTGCGCCTGGTCGGAGGGTACACCTACTCGCGGCACGAGTCGCCGGCGGAGGTTCCGGCCACCGAGGGCCTGTTGGGACAGGTTTTGCTCTCCAAAACGGCGCGCACATTCACGTCCCTGCCGGCTAACCGGGTGGTGACGTCGGGATTGCTCAAATTGCTACCGACGTGCGTGATGGTTCTGCCGCTGCTTTACGCCGGCGAGGCAGTCGGTGTGATGGAGTTGGGCGCGCTGAATGACTTCAGCCACGCCCAGATGGAATTTCTCCAGGCGGCCGTCGAGAGCATCGGCATCGCGCTCAACACCGCACGAGCCCGGACGCAAATTGATCAACTGCTGCGGCGGACCCAGCAACAGGCTGCCGAGTTGCAGTCGCAGCAGGAGGAACTGCGCGCGGCCAATGAGGAGCTCGAAGCGCAAACCGATAGTTTGCGAGCCTCCGAGGCCCGTCTGCGCGATCAACAGACGGTGCTTGAGGCGGCGAACAATGAACTGGTGAAGAAGACCGCCGAACTTCAGGAAAAGCAAGCACTCCTGGACCGTCAGAATCAGGATTTGCGCGCGACGCAGATCGAACTCCAACAGAAAGCCGAGGAGTTGGCCCTGGCCAGCAAATACAAGTCGGAATTCCTGTCCAACATGTCCCACGAGTTGCGCACACCGCTCAACTCCATGTTGATCCTGGCGCAGATGCTGTCAAAAAATGACAAAGGCAATCTGACCGCCGATCAGGTGGAATCTGCGACGATTATTCACAAAAGCGGACAGGATTTGCTTGAGCTGATCAACCAGATCCTCGATCTATCCAAAGTCGAAGCCGGCCGGATGGAGTTTCATTTTGAAGAGGTGCCGCTGCGTGACATTGCACGCAACATTGAAGTTCAATTCGACCACATCGCCGAACAGAAAGGGCTACGCTTCAATATTGTGGCCGATATGGATTTGCAGGAGATGATCCAGACCGATCCACAGCGGGTGGCGCAAATCCTTAAGAACTTGCTCGCCAATGCCTTCAAGTTCACCGAGCAAGGAGGGGTGACGTTAGAGATTACCCGCGCCATCGCAGCGACGACACAAGAACCCTCCATCATCTTCCGGGTGATAGATACCGGCATCGGGATGACACCGGAACAACAGGCGCGCGTGTTCCAGGCATTCCAGCAAGCGGATGGAAGCACCAGTCGTAAGTACGGCGGCACTGGTCTGGGCCTGACGATCTCACGTGAGCTGGCGACGCGGCTGGGAGGGCAGATCACACTCGAAAGCGTCTTCGGCAAAGGCAGCACCTTCACATTGACGTTGCCGGTTCGCAGAAACCCTGCCGGCGCAGCGCCGGCGGCAACCGGAAGCGAGAAACAGGACGAATCGAAGGACAGCGCGGCGCCTTCAACAACCATTACCGTGCCCCCGTCGCAACCACCGGACACCGTGGCGCCGGGTTTGCCGGCGATTCCCGACGACCGTGGGGATTTGCGCCCTGGGGATCATGTTCTCCTGGTTATCGAGGACGATCCGAGATTTGCTAAAATCGTCTACGACTACGCCCATAGAAAAGGCTTTCAATGCCTGGTGGCCGGCGACGGCAAAAATGGCCTGGCTATGGCCGAATTCTATCTGCCCGATGCCATCATCCTGGATTTGGATCTACCCCAGTTGAGCGGCTGGGAGGTGTTGGACATTCTCAAGGATAATCCGGCAACCCGCCACATACCGGTTCACATTATGTCTGGAATTGACGGGGACTTCGATGTGTACCGGCGCGGCGCCCTGGGGTTCACGGCCAAGCCGATCAACCAGGAAGACCTTGACCATGCCTTTACGAACCTTGAACATTTTGTTGCCCACGAAGTCAAATCTCTGCTGGTGGTCGAAGACGACGACAGTCTGCGGCGCAGCGTGACGAAGCTGCTGTCCGGCAACGATGTGCAGATTGTGGATGTGGGCACGGGAAAACTGGCCCTGGAGCGTCTCAAAGCGCAATCTTACGATTGCATGATCCTCGACCTGAACCTGCCGGACATGAACGGCTTTGAGTTGCTCGACCGGATGCGGACAGAGAACGATCATCCGCTCTGTCCGGTCATCATCTACACCGGGCGGGCGCTGACCGAGGAAGAGAACCTTGAATTGCTGAAGTACGCCGATGCGCAATCGCGTCCCCCACGGGTGATCGTCAAAGGGATCAAATCACCGGAGCGGCTGCTGGATGAAACCGCGCTATTCCTGCATCGCGTCGTGTCGCAAATGCCGGAAGACAAACAACAGACCATCATGCGCCTTCACAGCCGCGAAACCATCTTTGCCGACAAACGCATCCTGTTGGTGGACGACGACGCACGCGGCGCCTTCGCGATGTCCAAACTATTAGGCGAAAAAGGCTTAAAGGTTACCATTGCGCGCGGCGGACAAAGAGCGCTGGATTTGTTGGAGACCCAGGAGTTCCATCTGATCCTGATGGACATTATGATGCCGGTGATGGACGGCTACGAGACGATACGCCACATCCGGCAAAAGCCGCAATTCCGCGATCTCCCCATCCTGGCGCTCACCGCCAAAGCGATGAAGGGCGATCGGGAAAAGTGCATCGAGGCCGGCGCGAGCGACTATTTGGCGAAGCCGGTGGATATGGATCGGCTCTTTTCAATGCTGCGCGTATGGTTGTACCGGATGTAAAATGGTTAGTGTCTTAAAGTATTCGCCGCACCTGACGCCAAGACGGCCCCCCCTTAATCCCCCCCGTTGGGGGGGAATGTGCGCGATAGAGTCTTTCTTCCCCCCGTTGGGGGGAATGTGCGCGATAGAGTCTTTCTTCCCCCCGTGGGGGGGGGAAAGTGCGCGATAGAGTCTTTCTTCCCCCCGTTGGGGGGAATTAAAGGGGGGAGAACTTGCTCAAGTACGCTAAGACAAACGATGGCGAATACTTTATGACAGTAACTAAAATGCAGGATCAGAACGCCGAATCCTTGCTCTCGATTCATCGAAATCCGGGGGTAGGGGCTTTGGGGCGAGCGGCGCCCTTTCCCCACCCCCGCATCTCCCCCCTTTTCATTTCCTGAAAGGTAGAAGTTTTGTCAGTCAACAAAAGAGTGCGCGACCTGATGACAGGCACCGGAGTGGATACGGCGGACGACCGGTATCTCAAACCCATGCTTTACGGCATCGCGGGCGGCGCTCTGCTAATTGTGATCGTCGCCTGGATTCTGTATGGCTCTGCGCGTGACGCGCTGGTCGTGACTTTCGGGATGGTGTTGCTTATCTTGTGGCTTATCCATCGCAACTATCTGCTGATCCCGCGCATTGCCCTGCCGCTGGTAACTTTTGCCATCGCCGTGTACCAGATGGTCACCAACGATGGCGTCCGTGACGAGAGCATGTTTGTTTTTCCGGTAGCGATTGTCCTGGCAGGGCTTTTGCTGGGGCGAACCGGCATCGTGAGCGTGAGCATTCTAAGCATTCTGGCAATCAGCGGCGTGGTGTATGCCGAAGTCAGCGGCGCGCTCGTCACGAAGTACAGCGAAAACACGACGTTCGGACACATGATATTCTTTGATATTTTGTTGGGGTTTATGAGCCTGCTTCTCTACTTTACAGTCAACAACCTCACCGACAGCCTTAAACGCCTGCGCCAGAATGAAGCAGTGCTATCCGAGAACAATCGCGTCCTGGAAGCAAGCCGGCTTGGCCTGGAGGAGCAAGTTGTCGAACGCACGCGCAACCTGGAAATTGCGCGTCAAGCGACGGAAACCGCCAATCAAGCGTTACAGGCGCAGATGTGGCAACTTTCGGGGCTGTCGCAGCTCAACGACGCCATGCGCGGCGAGCAAGATCTGGCAAATCTCTCCGCGAAGGTCATGCAGCATCTGTGCCGCTACGTGGAAGCGGCCATCGGCGCTTTGTATTTGCTCGATGCCGACACCTTGCGGCAGACCGGCAGTTACGCCTACCCCCTGTCACCGGCGGCGCCGGTGACGTTCAGGTTAGGCGAATCCCTGGTAGGGCAGGTAGCGCGCGATCAAAGCCCTTTGCAACTTGATGCTGTGCCCGACGGCTATCTGAGCATTACTTCGGCTTTGGGCGGAACCGCGCTACGCCATCTGATGATTTTGCCCTTTCTTTTCGAGGGAAAGGTGATTGGCGTGGTGGAAATCGGCAAGCTGACCCGGTTCACACCGGCGCAGATGAATTTTCTTGGCGCAGCGATGCAGAACATCGCGATTGCCTTCAACTCAGCCCAGGCGCGTTCGCGCATCCATACTTCACGTATCGCTGCGCCCTCCGGGTTGCCGGACTGATGATCTCAAATTATTCTCGAAGAAAGTCAATGAACACGCAAACGAACGAAGTTGCCCAAAACGCTCTCCCGCGAGATGACGACTTCTATTTCATGCGAAGGATGCTGCTGATCCTCACATCGGCCGGCATGATCGGCGTGAGTGGGCTTATCGTCGCCAGTTACTTTATGGGGTCCACACCCGGTATACTGACCTCGATCGTGGCCTTTATGGTGGTGGCGGCGATGTGGTGGTTCACCAAAAACAACCACCTGCTTGTGCCGCGTATCGTCGGCCCGCTGTTCGCATTCTCGGCGGTGTTCTTTGTGACTCTCAACAGCAATGGACTCCACGACAGAGGTATGTGTGATTTCTTTATGGTGCTGCTTTTGGCGGGATTGCTGCTGGGACGAGTGGGGATTGTAATTTTTGGTATCATAACGGTACTGGTCATCAACGGCATCGCCTATGCGGAAGTGAATGGCATTTTGGTCAATAAGTTCAGCGCGTACACAACCATGACGGACGCAGCCATCCTCAGTGTTTTCCTTGCACTCTCCGGCATCATTTATTACATGACCATTGATAATCTCACGCGAAGTCTACAACGGCAACGCCACAGCGAGGCGTCGCTGGCGGCAAACAATCGCGAGCTAGAGACTATCCGCGCGGGGTTGGCGGAGCAAGTTGTCGAACGCACGCGCAACCTGGAAGCGGCGCGCCAGGATGCAGAAACCGCCAACCAGGCGTTGCAGGCGCAAATGTGGCAACTTTCGGGGCTGTCGCAGCTCAACGATGTTATGCGCGGCGAGCCGGACCTGGCCGCCCTCTCCGCGAACGTGATGCAGCATCTGTGCCGTTACGTGGAGGCAGTGATCGGCGCTCTATATTTGCTCGATGCCGACACGTTGCGGCAGACCGGCAGTTACGCCTACCCCATGTCGCCGGCGACGCCGGTGACGTTCAAGTTGGGTGAATCCCTGGTAGGGCAGGCCGCGCGCGATCAAGGCCTTTTGCAGCTTGACGCCGTGCCCGACGGCTATCTGACCGTCACTTCGGCCCTGGGAGAAACCGCGCCGCGTCACCTGGTGATTTTGCCCTTCCTTTTCGAGGGGCGCGTGATCGGCGTGGTAGAAATCGGCAAGCTGACCCGGTTCACACCGGCGCAGATGAATTTTCTTGGAGCAGCGATGCAGAACGTCGCGGTTGCCTTCAACTCGGCTCAAGCGCGTTCACGCATCCATACTTTACGTATCGCTGCGCCCTCCCGATCACTTGACTGATCATTTCAAACTATTTAGCAAGGTTCAGAACCATGCTTTTGTATTTTATACTTTTACGCCGCACAATCTGCTACGCGAATGCTGCTTAACCTTTGATTGGAGAGTCAATGGATAAAAAAAAGAGCGAGATGCCTACATCCAACCCAGCGCAGGATGTAGACTTCTATTTTATGAAATGGACGGTTTTTGTGGTTACTCTCACCGCGTTGATCGGCATTATCGGAATCACTATTGCCAGTTTCTTTGCGGGGTCTAGGACCGGTCCTCCGGCCGGAATCGTGGCGTGCATTTTACTGGGCGGTCTTCTCTGGCTCACCTGGAAAAACCATCTCTTTTTCCCGCGTATTGTGGGCCCGCTGATCTCCTTTTTATCAGGGCTTTACATGGCCACTGCCAATTATGGAATCCGCGACCGTAACATGTTTTGTTTTTTCGTGACGATTGTCCTGGCCGGTTTGTTTTTAGGACGGGTGGGGATCATCATCTTTGGCGGCATGACGATCCTGGCAATCAGCAGCATGGCCTATGTAGAGATCCACGGGATTCTACCCACGCCATTTAGCGCTTATACAACACCCACGGATGCGATTATCATCAATGTTTTCATTGCGCTTTCGTGCGCGACCTACTATGTGGCAATCAACAATCTCACCCGCAATGTACATCGTTTACAGCGTAGCGAGACCGCGTTGGCCGAGAATAACCGTGAGCTAGAGAATATTCGACTTAGACTAGAGGAGCAGGTTGTTGAGCGCACACGCAATCTGGAGTCGGCGCGCCAGGAAATCGAAACTGCCAATCAGGCGCTGCAATCGCAGATGTGGCAGGTGTCGGGTCTGGCGCAATTGGGCGACGTCATGCGCGGGGACCAGGATTTGGCGACGTTAGCGCGCAACGTCATCCGGCAATTGTGCCAATACCTCGACGCGCCGCTCGGCGCGCTGTACGGGCTGGAATCCGGGAGGCTCACGTTGATCGGGAGCTACGCCTACGTGCACCGGAAACATCTCGCCAATGAGTTCGCCTTGGGGCAAGGGATCGTCGGACAAGCGGCGCGCGAACAGCAGATGATTACCCTTTCCAATGTCCCCGACGATTATGTGGCGCTTCGTACCGCTTCGGGGAATATTTCCCTGCGCCATATTCTGGCCATACCTTTTCTGTTTAACGATGAGGTCATCGGCGTCATTGAACTGGGAGGCTTGAGCGAATTTACGCCGTCCCAATTGCACTTCCTGGAGGAAGCGATGTCCAACATTGCGATTGCCTTCCACACCACACAGTCACGGGCGCGCATTGACGCGCTGTTGGCGAAAACGCAGGAACAACACCTGGTTTCTCAGGCGGCTATGCGAGGCGACCATGTGGAAAAAGATTAAGGCCTTTTTTGCTCCTCCCGTCTTTGAGGATGAAGAAAAAACCTCCACCGCCTGGCTGCTCAACGTCATCCTGTGGGCCATCCTCGTGATAGTGCTGATCGGACTGGTTCAGATGCTTATAGCGCCCAATCCCAATTTCCTCGTGAATACATTCATTATGGCCGTCCTGGCTGGCATACTTTTTGGTATGGTCGTTTTGTTGAAGCGCGGTCACGTCGAATTTTTACGGCTCGCCTCGCCGGTTCTGACCTGGATCATTTGCGCCCTCCAGATTTACTTCACCGGCAGCGTCCGTTCGGCGACTGCCTCTTCATTTATATTGAGCATTCTGCTGAGCAGTTTGTTCGGACGCTCCCGAATGGTTATCTTCTTCACACTGGCGAGCATTCTGGGCGTCGCCGGTCTGGCTCGTCTTGAATATCTGGGGATCATGCAGACCCCCGAGGTGTTGCCCCCAGCGTATAATTCCTGGAGCACCCACGCCTCAATTTTGACGATGGCCGGCGTCTTTGTGAGTCTGGTCAATCACCGGATGCGCGAATCGTTGCAACGGGTGAGGCGCAACGAGCGCGCACTGCGCGAAACCAACGCGCAGTTGCAGGCCACGCGCGATTCGCTGGAAAAGAAAGTTGAGGAGCGTACACAGAATGTCGAGGCGGCGCGCATGGAGGCCGAGACTGCCCGGCAAACCGTAGAGGCTCAGATGTGGCAGACCGTCGGCCAGTCGCTTTTGAACAAACAGATGCGCGGCGAACAGACGCTCACGTCGCTGGCCGACAATGTGATTCACCAGTTATGCCAATACCTCGGCGCTCAGGTCGGCGCGTTATATGTGTTGCAGTCCGAAACGTCGCAGGGAACGTTCCTGCAACGCCGCGGCAGTTACGCTTATGCGCGACAGCACGATGGCGACACTTATGCGCTCGGAGAAAGTCTCGTGGGACAGGCGGCGATGGAAAAACGCTTGCTCACTTTAGCCGTCGCCCCGGATGACAGCTTGTTGTTGCGCTCCGGTATGGGCGAAGTTGCGCCCCGCCACATCGTCGCCATTCCGTTTCTGTTTGCCGACGAGGTCATTGGGGTCATTGAGCTGGCGACGTTGGGCCATTTCACCCCGGAACAACTGCAATTTCTGGAAGTTGCCATGGAAAACGTCGCGATTGCTTTCCATACGGCCCAGGCGCGCCGCCGCATAGACGAGCTCTTGATGCAGACGCAGCGACAAACAGAGGAGCTCCAACTTCAGGGCGAAGAATTGCGCGCCACCAACGAGGAATTGGAAGCGCAAGCGGAGAGTCTGCGCGCCTCCGAATTGCGCTTGCGCGAAAAGCAGTCGGAATTGGAAATGTCCAACGCCGAACTTGAGGAGAAGTCCGGCGCGCTTGAGGAAAGCAGCGCCGCTTTGCGTCAAAAACAGGTCGCCCTCGATCAACAAAACCAGGAGTTGCTTCTGGCGCAGGAGGAGCTCGAACGGCGCGCGGCCGAATTGGCGCGCGCCAGCCAGTACAAGTCCGAATTCCTCGCCAATATGTCCCACGAATTGCGCACCCCGCTCAACTCGTTGCTGATTCTGGCGCGGATGTTGGCCGACAACGAGGGAGGCAATCTGACTGAGGAACAGCTTGAGTCGGCCAATATCATTTACAACAGCGGGGCCGACTTGCTGAATTTGATCAACGAGATTCTTGATCTTTCCAAAGTTGAGGCCGGAAAGATGGAATTCATCTTTGAGGAATACTCGCTGGATGGGCTGCTCGATGTGATGCGCCATCAGTTCGCGCATGTCGCCGAGACAAAAGGCGTGGAATTTGAATTGATGGTCATGCCCGGCGCGCCGCCGACGATGGAAAGCGATGAAAAACGCGTCGCGCAAATTCTCAAGAATTTGCTCGCCAACGCCTTCAAGTTCACCGAGAAAGGCAAAGTGCAGCTGCAGATTTCCTGCTCTGCGCCTCAGGAAGTATTGGCGCGATTGGGATTGGATTCGCAAGCGATGCTGGCTTTTGCCGTGCGGGATACCGGAATCGGCATCAAACCGGAACAGCAAACACACTTATTCCAGGCTTTCCGGCAAGCAGACGGCAGCACCAGCCGCAAATACGGCGGCACCGGCCTGGGATTGACCATTTCACGGGAGTTAGCAGCGCGATTGGGCGGCCTCATCACGCTTGAAAGTGAATACGACAAGGGGAGCACCTTCACGCTCTACCTGCCGATTCGCCGGCACGCAACGGCGCCCGAAGAAACACCGGAGATGAAAGTGGAGCCGGCAGAAAGCAAGGAGCCGCCGGAGACAGCAGCAACGCCGCCCCCACCCGTGCCCGTGGTCGAGCCCGCTCCCGAACCGGAAGACGCGCTTTATATGACCGTCTTTATGCCGGATGACCGCGATACGCTCGTTGATGATGACCGGGTGTTATTGGTGGTAGAAGATGACGAGAACTTTGCCAGGCTTTTATACAATTACGCTCACAAGAAGGGGTTCAAGTGCCTCCTCGCCGGAGATGGCCGGTATGCGCTGAGCATCGTCGCGCACTATCGCGTGGATGCCATGGTGTTGGATTTGAACATCCCGGAGTTAAGCGGTTGGGAAGTGCTGGAAATCCTCAAGGAGAACCCCGAAACCCGCCATATTCCGGTCCACATTATGTCCGCCGCCGACATTGATTTAGCCGCCTATCAAAAGGGCGCGATCGGTTTTTCGAGCAAACCGGTCGCTCGCAATGACCTGGAACAGGCTTTCGACCGCATTACGCAGTTTGTCACCAAGGAAATCAAATCGTTGTTGCTGGTGGAAGACGATGATAATTTGCGGCATAGCGTGACGCGCTTGCTTTCCGGCGATGACGTGCGCATCATCCAGGCGCCGACGGGCAACGCCGCCCTGGAGGCGTTGCGAACACAGCCGGTTGATTGTATGATTCTGGATCTGACGCTACCGGACATCAGCGGGTTTGACTTGCTGCAGACTTTGACCGGCGATGAGTCGTTGCCCAAATGCCCGGTCATTGTCTATACCGGCAAAGCGCTCACGCCCGAAGAAAATCAAGCGTTGTTTAAGTACACGGACTCCATGTTGCAACCCCCACGGGTTATCATCAAAGGCATCAAATCGCCAGAGCGCCTTTTGGACGAGACTGCGTTGTTCCTGCACCGTGTGGTCGCCAACATGCCGGTGGAGAAACGCCAGACGATCAAACGCCTCCACGACCGCGAGACCTCGTTAGCCGGTAAGCATATTCTGATTGTAGACGACGATATGCGCAGCGCCTACGCTCTGTCCAAGGTGTTGGGTTCAAAGGGTCTCAACGTCAGCCTGGCGCGGAGCGGTGAGAAAGCATTGGAAATGTTGCAAACTGTCCCCGGCATTGATCTGGTATTGATGGACATCATGATGCCGGTGATGGACGGCTATGAGACGATTCGCCGCATCCGTGGGGAATTGCAAATGCGCGACCTGCCCATCTTGACGCTCACGGCAAAGGCAATGAAAGGCGATCAGGAGAAGTGTATCGAGGCCGGCGCCAATGATTATCTTTCCAAGCCGGTGGACGTGGAACGCCTGCTTTCCATGTTACGGGTTTGGTTGTATCATTAAAACGAGTTCTCACTTGAAGATAAACCGCATGGAACAATCCCAACAACAAGAATTGGAAAAGCCCAAAGTTTTGGTGGTTGACGACAAACCGGCCAATCTCTACGTCATGGAGAAGTTGCTCGATCCACTGAAGGTTCGGGTAATCACAACGTCGTCGCCGATGGAGGCCTTGGGCTTAGCAACCGAGCACGAATTCTGCCTGGCGATTGTGGATGTGCAGATGCCCGAAATGGACGGGTATGAGCTGGTGGAGCTGTTGCGCGGCAACGAGGCGACGGCCAGTATGCCGGTCATTTTCGTGAGCGCCATCTATTCGGACGAATATCATCACCGCCGTGGCTACGATGCCGGAGCCGTGGATTTTCTGGCCAAACCTTTTGTCCCAGAGATTTTGTTGAGTAAGGTCCGTGTGTTCCTGGATTTGTACCAACAACACAAAAAACTTCAAGTTCTGGTCAAGCAGCTGAACGACGCCAATGTTGAGATCAAGCGGTTCAATCTGGAATTGGAAGACAAGGTCCACGAACGCACCGTTGAATTGGAGAAAGCCTACGCCCACCTGGAATTGCTGGATCGCAGCAAGGCCGACTTCATCCAGGTCATTTCTCACGAACTGCGCACGCCGTTGACCATTATTCAGGGATACAGCCAGATTTTTATGCGCGAGCCGGTCATCCAGGGCAACGAAAACTACCGGCAGCGCGTCGCAGGCATCGTCAGCGGGGCGGAACGTCTCCATGAGATTGTAGATAGTATGCTGGACGTAGTCAGAATTGATAGCGGCGCCATCCAATTGCACTGCCGCAAAACGTCCGTGTCCTTGTTACTTATGACGCTTGCCGAGAGCATGTCAAAGCCGTTGGACGAGCGCCATTTAACGTTAGAGTTGCAGCTAGGCGATCTGCCGTCCATCGAGGCGGATGGCGAGGCGTTGCGCAAGCTCTTCACCAATCTCTTGCTCAATGCCATCAAATATACCCCTGATGGCGGCCGTATTACCGTTTCGGGGCGTTGCATCGGGGATCAGGAGACCTGCGGCGAATTTGTGGAAATCGTGGTCAGCGACACCGGCATCGGCATCGCCCCTGAGTTTCACGAGATCATTTTCACCAAGTTCTTCCGCACCGGCGAGGTCTCATTCCATTCATCGGGCAAAACGAAGTTCAAAGGCGGGGGACCCGGATTGGGGTTATCCATCGCCAAGGGCATTGCCGATGCACACGGCGGGCGTATTTGGGTAGAAAGTCCCGGCTACGACGAAGTGACCCTGCCCGGCAGCCGTTTCCACGTCCTGTTGCCATTCGCGCAAAGGCCATTGGCCTCCGAAACCACCGACTCCGCGCAACCACCGATCCTCCCGGAAAGTTAGCAAATCCGCGGCAACTGCGCTCCGGCCAACATCTGCAGGATGCGTCGCGCCCCATAGGGTGTTCGCAATACCACCCTTCTGGCATGGTCAGCCGTGATTCTACCGATGATGGCGGCTTCCTGTCCAAGGGGATGTTCTTGCAGAGCCGCCAGCACCTTCGCCGCCGCGCTCTCCTCCACTGCAAAGACGACCTTCCCTTCATTGGCCGCATACAAGGGGTCCAACCCCAGGAATTCGCAGGCGGCGCGCACTTCTTCGCGCACCGGAATCGCGGACTCTTCGATTTCGATGCCAACCCCGGCAGTTTCGCTCCATTCGTTGAGCACGGTAGCCAATCCGCCGCGTGTGGCGTCGCGCATCCAGTGGAGCGCGCCGGGCGCCGCCGCCAGCGCCGCAGCGATCAACCCATTGAGCGGCGCGCAATCGCTCGTCAACGCCGAGTGGAATTGCATGCCCTCGCGTTGCATCATCACCGCCATGCCGTGATCCCCCATCGTCCCATTGACCAGCAACACATCGTCGGGCCGAAGCTGCGCCGGACCCAGGCTCACGCCCGGCGGCGTCACGCCCAAACCTGCCGTGTTGATGTAGAGCCCGTCTGCGGCGCCGCGCTCCACCACTTTCGTGTCGCCGGTGACGACTTGCACTCCGGCGATGCGCGCCGTTTCTGCCATCGAAGCAGTCACCTGTTCCAGCGTTTCCAGGGGCAATCCCTCTTCCAGGATAAAACCCGCCGTCAAATAAAGCGGGCGCGCGCCCATCACGGCCAGATCGTTGACCGTGCCGCATACGGCCAGCTTGCCGATGTCGCCGCCGGGGAAGAAAAGCGGGCGCACGACGTAAGAATCGGTCGTCAGCGCCAACCGGCCCGGCGGCAGGTCCGGCAACAGCGCCGCATCCCCCATCTCGTCCAAAATGGGGTTGCCCAGATGCCGGGCAAAAACCTCGGCGATCAACGTGTGGCTCAGAACCCCGCCGCTGCCGTGGCCCAATAAAATGGTTGAGTCGGTTGTTTTACTCATACTTAAAATACGCCGCGCACGCGCCCTCCGCGCTGACCATACACGGTCCCACCGGGTTCTGCGGCGTGCAGAGGCGCTTGAACAGCGCGCACGCCGGCGGCGCGATAACACCGCGCAGCACTTCGCCGCAGCGACAGCCGGGCGGTTCTCCCACCGGCGCTACCGCCACGGGGAAGCGTCGCGCCGCGTCGCGCTGCGCAAATTCGGCGCGCAACGCCAATCCGCTGGCCGGGATCTCGCCGAAGCCGCGCCAGAGCGCCGGGCCGGGCTCGAAGACGCGGGCGAGCATCTGTTGCGCCACACCGTTGCCTTCAGGACGCACGCCGCGCGCGTAGGTGTTGATGACGCCCGGTTGCTTTTCGTCTACAGCCTGCGCCAGCGCCGCGATGGCGCCGAGGATGTCCAACGGCTCGAAGCCGGCAATGGCGCAGGGCATGCGATAGTCACGCGGCAAGAATTGCCACACAGCGCTTCCGATGACGGCGCTCACGTGGCCGGGCCCCAGGATGCCGTCCAATGCAACTTCGCCCATGTCGAGGATGGCGCACACGGCCGGCGGGGTGAGCTTGTGCAGGCTCAGAACGCTGAAGTTGGGCAACCCTTCGGCTTCGGCCTGCAGCAGCGTCGCCGCGACTCCGGGGGCGGTCGTTTCAAACCCCACGCCCAGAAAAACCACCTCGCGGGTGGGATTTTTACGCGCCAAATCGAGGCTATCGAGGGGAGAATATACCACGCGCACTTCCACGCCGCGCGCCTGCGCTTCCTGCAGCGTTCCCCGGCTGCCCGGCACGCGCACCATATCGCCAAACGTCGCCAGGATCACGCCGGGGACATCCGCCAGGGCCAGGGCACGGTCGAGGTCGGCGGCGGCGGTGACGCACACCGGGCACCCCGGCCCGGAGCGCATCTCCACGGCGCCGGCGAGCATCTGCCGCAGCCCAAAGCGGAACATCGCGTGCGTGTGCCCGCCGCAAAATTCCATCAGTCGCACCGGGGGCTTGCCGGCGCGCCGCGCCACGATCTGGCCGATCAGCCGTTGCGCTAAGTCGGGGTTACGGAATTCGTCAATAAACTTCACGATCGCTTCTTCTTTGTGGACTGCGGCCCGCAGCGGCGGAGTTCTTCCAGGGTACATTCACCCCGGGCAACTGCGTGGATTTCGTCCCAGGTGTAGCCCTCCATCACCAGGTCCCGCACGTCGCAACCGACCCGCCCGCACAAATCGCCGATAGAGCCGGGAATGTTGCCATATTCGTTGCGCGGCGCCGTCAAGAGGGGGTTTTGGTTCGGGAATTTCTTCACGGCGCTAACCCGCTCTCCGATTTCTCCGCATCCAGGCGTTCCTGGATTGCCGCCAGTTCGGCGAAAGCGTCGAGCGACGCCTGCGCCTCTTCGACATCCATCACCGCGATCGCGTAGCCGGTGTGGATCAGCACGTAGTCGCCGACCCGCGCCTCCGGCGTCATCACCAGGCTCACCAGGCGCTCAACGCCGCCGAGAACGACCGCGCCCATCTGCCGGTCGTCTATGGATTGAATTTGTGCAGGGATTGCCAGACACATCGTTGACCTCATCTTCCGCCGCTTTTCGGCTTTGGCTTGATGCCGCCATTTTACACCGAAGGCCGCATCGGACAAGATCGAGAAGATACAATGGTTGTGATTTTCGCCTGCGGAGGCTATAATGTGAAGATTAGAAATTGGTAATTAGTTTGACAAGGAGGCTGCTATGCAAAGCGAAGCCGATGTGATTCGACAGGGATTACGCGATGTGATTGACTTTGAGATTGGCCTGGATGTGGTCTCGCTGGGGATGATCCGCGATATATCCGTGAACGACGACAAAATCAAGATCACCATGATTCTAACCTCGCCGATGTGCCCCATGGCCTCGTTTATGCTGAACCAGGTCAACGAACGCGCCGCCGAGTTGAGCAGCAAGTCGGTGGAAGTGGTGATGGGCACAGAAATGTGGAAACCGGACATGATGGAGCAAGAGGCGCGGGACGTGCTGGGGATTTAGCAGGGCGTGATGGCGAACACCACCCTGACTGCGGCCTCACCTGAACGCCCGCCCCTCAAGATAGACTTCTTCTATGCGCTGATCACATTGGGTAGTTCCATGTTGTGGTCGCTTTTCAACGGCTGGTTGCTATACTTTTACCTGCCGCCGGAGGGCGAAGGCAAAGCGTTGATCCCGGTGGCGTTATACGGCGGGGTCGTTTTCGCTACGCGCATCGTGAATGCAGCGCTGGCCCCGGCGATCGGCAACCTTTCCGACACGGCGCACCGGCGCGGGCGCTTCTTCCAACGGTGGGGACGGCGATTGCCGTTCATGTTTTTCTCCGCGCTGCCCATGCTGGTATTTTTCGTTCTGCTCTGGACTCCGCCCGTGCATGAGAAATCGTTCCTCAACCTGATCTACCTGGGTGTGCTGCTGCTGTGCTATAACCTGATGTATTCTCTCAACCAGGTTCCTTACAATGCGTTGTTGCCGGAACTGGCTCTGACGGATGAGCACCGCGTGCGGATGTCGGCGTGGACTTCCAGCTTTCTACTTATCGGCATGATTTTCAGCAGCGCGGTGGGCATGCTCATTGAACGCCTGGGATATGCAATGGCGATGGGGATTTACGCGCTGGTGTCGTTGCCCCTGTTCTACCTCCCGTTGCGCTTTCTGCGCGAGCGGCCGGAGCGATGGAATCAAGACGCCGGCGCCGTCGAGCCGTTCAATTTCTTCAAGAGTTTCAAGTCTATGGTGCGCAACCGCGCCTTTGCGGTGCTGACGCTCGCCGGCGCTTTCTATTGGGGAATGACCACGCTCATTCAATCTATCATTCCCTACATCGTGACCGAGATCTGCCGCCTGACCCCCGCCGACACCCTCTGGTTTTACGTTCCGGCCATTCTCGGCTCGCTGGCGTGTTATCCGTTGGTGACGTGGTTGGCCGGTCGTTTTGGGAAATGGGCGGTGTTCACCGGATCGCTGCTGGCGGCGGCCATCGTATTGCCCACGCTATTGCTGGTGGGGGACTGGTTGCCCATTCCTCTCGAAATACAGGGAATTGCCTGGGTCGCGCTTGAAGCCGTGGCGCTATCCGGGGTGACGATGCTGCCGATGGCTTTTGCGGCGGAAATTGTGGACTATGACGCCGAACTGACCGGACAACGGCGCGAGGGCGTCTTCTTCGCAACCTGGGGGCTGCTGGATCAGATCAGCAATGGGGTGATGGCGTTACTGTTGCCGCTGCTGTTGTTGCTGGGACGCAGTCACAGCGACCCCAACGGCCCACTGGGCGTGCGAATGACGGGGCTGTTTGGCGGGGTGCTGATGCTGATCGGCTTCTTCGTCTTCCTGCGTTATCCATTCCGACATGGTCGAGGTGCAGCATGAACCGTATACCGGCGCACAAAAAAAATCTCGTACTGGCCTGGCTCCTGGCAGGACTTGGCTGCTTTTGGCTCGTGGCGGTGTTGTTTCCGTCTTTGATGGGAGAACAGGCGCATTTCGTCACCGGATTCTTTGTGGGGCTGCTGGTGCTCAGCCTCCTGCGCTGGGCCACCCGTTATACGACCGGTCCAGAGCAACTGCTCTGGGCCTGGCTGACCATCGCGTCCGCGCTGGGCATCCTCGGCAACGTAGTATGGGGGACTTCCTCTCTGTTCTTCAAGACGGAACCGGGGCTCTTCTCCTGGATTGACGGATTCTACCTGGCGCGCTACGTAACCGTCTTTTTAGCTCTCTGGTGTCTCACGCAGCCCTGGCGCTGGACGCGCTGGGGCGCCGCCCTTTTGATCGCGGCAGCGGCGGCGGCGCTGCTCTGGGTCCTCGTCTACCGCCCGATTCTGAACGACCTCGCAAATCCGCTGCTGTTTTTCATCAGCAATGCAATGTATCCGGTGCTGGACCCCGTGTTGCTCTTTATCGCCTTTTGCGCCTGGACCGTGATGAACGGCGAGCGAGAACGCATCACCCTCGTGTTATTGCTCGCGGCTCTGCTCTGTTACGGATCGGCCAACTGGATCAATGTGGCAGTGCGGGGAGCGGATTTGACCGTGACCTCTTTCTGGGCCAATCTCGGCTGGGGAATCAGCGACCTTTTGACCGGCGTTGCGGCATTGTCCGTCATCTGGCATGTAGCAAAGAAAGAATGAGTTAGAGAAGCGTGTTTTTTCGTGCGGGGGTACCCGCA
>DAOUFX010000292.1:0-5214 GCA_034429675.1 Anaerolineae bacterium
CCCCCCCAACGGGGGGGAATGCACGCGATAGAGTCTTTCCTCCCCCCCAACGGGGGGGAATGCACGCGATAGAGTCTTTCCTCCCCCCCCCATTGGGGGGGAATTAAAGGGGGGGAACTTGCTCAAGTACCCTGAGACAAACTATGGCGAATACTTTATGACAGTAACCGAATTACGGATACCGGATTATGAGTGATATTCACGCTTCACGTTTCACGCTTCACGCCCCCTCCGCCCCCCGTTTACTTTTGCCCCTCCAACTTCTGGCGCAGCACCGTCCCGTTGGCTTTCCACCACTCGTACAAGATGGAGAGGTCCATGCCCAGGGTGAAATGCTTCACGCCCATGTCCAGATAGGCCTGGGCCTGTTCCGGGTAGCGCAATTCGACGCGCGGCGGAATGCCCATCTTGAGCGCCATTTCCAAAACTTTGTATTCGATGGCCTTGATCTCCGGGCTGTTGCGGTCGCGGGGCCGGCCTACGCTCATCGTGTAGTCAGCCGGGCCCCATTGGATCATGTCCACGCCCGGAATGGACAGGATTTCTTCCAGAGCTTCGACGGCGGATTGCTTTTCGATCATAATCATCACGACCACGTCCCGCAACGCCTGCACGTACTCCGGCGTACCGCCCTGGCCCATGTAGGCAAACCGCCGCATTTCCACCCCGTGCAGCCCATCGTCGCCGGGCGTATCGGGGCGAACGATCCGTATACACTGCCGTACATCATCGGCGGTGCGGCAGTCGGCAAACAGCACGCCCTGGAACCCGGAACCGATCGCGCGTTGCGCCAGGAATCCGCGCGATTCCTGATCCACCTTGATGATCGCGGTCAAATTGTGCAATTCCGCTGCCCGGCAGAAATTGTCGAGCGCGTACAAGTCGTAGGGCCCATATTCGGCCAGAAACTCGACGTAGTCGAACTGATGGGTGTGGCCGATCGCCTCGACGATGGACGGCCAGCTGGCCTGAATACGAGTCCCAAGGGTGGGTCGTCCGGCTTTGATCAATTCACGGAATCGGTTGGGACGCATGCATTCTCCTCCTGAATCAACGGTTACATCCAGTCGAACGTCCGCGCCACGGCTTTCTTCCAGCCGGCGTACAGGCGTTCTTTTTTCATTTCTTCCATCTGCGGCGTGAACGTTTTGTCCACTCCCCAGTTTTGACGCAGCGCATCGAGGTCTTGCCAGAACCCGACGGCCAGGCCGGCGGCGTAGGCCGCGCCCAGCGCTGTGGTCTCGGCGACGGTGGGGCGCACGACCGGCACGCTCAGGATGTCGGCCTGGAATTGCATCAGCAATTCGTTGGCGACCATGCCCCCGTCCACCTTGAGCGCTTTGAGCGTCACGCCGGAATCCGTTTCCATCGCTTCGAGCACGTCGCGCGTCTGGTAGGCGGCGGATTCGAGCGCGGCGCGGCAGATGTGCGGTTTGGCGATGTAGCGGGTGAGCCCCACCATCACGCCGCGCGCATCGCTGCGCCAGTACGGCGCGAACAATCCCGAAAACGCCGGCACGATGTACATTCCCCCCGTGTCCTCGGCCTCGCGGGCCAGCGCCTCGATCTGGGAGGCGCGTTCGAAAAAGCCCAGGTTGTCGCGCAGCCATTGCACCAGCGCTCCGGTGATGGCAATGGAACCTTCCAGTGCGTAGACCGCGGGGGAATCGCCAAATTGATAGCCCAGAGTGGTGAGCAGGCCGCATTTCGAAGGAACGACGTCGGTTCCGGTGTTGAGCAGCATAAAGCAGCCGGTGCCGTAGGTGTTCTTGGCCTCGCCTGCTGTGAAACAGGTCTGCCCGACCAGGGCCGCCTGTTGATCGCCCAAATCGCCGGTGACGGGCAACACCGCCCCGAAAGGCCCGTCGGCGCGCGTGAGCCCGTAGGGGCGTGCTTCGCCATAGGCGCCGCACGCGCTCGAAGGCCGGATTTCGGGCAACAGCGCGCGCGGAATGCCCAGAGCGTCCAGGATGCCGTCGTCCCAGTCCAGCGTCTTGAGGTTCATCAGCAGCGTGCGGCTGGCGTTGGTCACGTCGGTCACGTGCGCGCCGCCCAGCGGCCCGCCGGTGAGCAGCCAGATCACCCAGGTATCCATCGTGCCGAAGAGCGCGTCGCCCCGCTCCGCCGCCGCGCGCACCGCCGGGACGTTGTCCAGCAGCCACTTGAGCTTCGGCCCGGCGAAATACGTCGCCAGCGGCAACCCGGTGGTCGCGCGGAAGCGATCCTGCCCCAACGGGCTCCCGGCGGCCAGCGCGTCGCAGAGCGCCTGGGTGCGCGTGTCCTGCCAGACGATGGCGTTGTGGAGCGGGCGCCCGGTGCGGCGATCCCACACCACCGTCGTCTCGCGTTGATTGGTGATCCCCACCGCGGCGATCTCCCCGGCGGCGACGTTGCCCTGCGCCAACGCCTGGTGCACCACCCGCTGCGCCTTCTCCCAAATCTCCAACGCATCGTGCTCCACCCAGCCGGGCTGGGGATAAATCTGCGTGTGTTCCTCATAAGCCCAGGCGCCGGGCCGCCCTGCGTGGTCGAACAAAATACAGCGCGTCCCGGTCGTCCCCTGGTCAATCGCGGCAATGTAACGTGGCATAAGAACCTCCAGAGCGAATCAGCGAATTACGAATTACGAATTACGAATTACGGATTACGGATTACGGATTACGGATTACGGATTACGGATACCGGATACCGGATTGCGAATGGTCTTCACGTTTCACGCTTCACGTTTCACGTCCCAACCCTCAGCCCCCTACTCCCTCCCACTATTCTCGCCTGAAGCTTGATGAACGCAAGTCTCGATTTTTGCATTTTGGTTGTGTCTTGTGTCAGTTTGACTATAATGGAATGGGGCGGGGATGTGAAAACGGGCAATGATTCATTCTCACAAATGAGAGGAGGCGCATTGGGAACAATGGCAACAGGTTTTTGGGATGGGTCGAGTCGAAATTCTATCTTAAGAAAAAGGAGAACTGAAATGAAATACGAAACACCTGAAATCGTTTTTGAAGGCGACCTGGAAATCCAGGCCGGCAGTCCGTTGAGCTTGCCCGATATCGAGCTTGATGAGTTGGATTTTTAGGAAAAAGGGAGAACAAGAATAACTATGCGCAAAATTTTAGCTGTCCTCTCGGTGCTTGCTGCGTTACTTTTGGTTGAAGGTGTAGTTCTGGCTGTGGAGCATATCACAAATGGCACGTTTGATGCAGATGTCTCAGGCTGGACACCCTCAACTGGAACCATTGTGTATACTACGACACAATCACATAATGCCGTTGGATCAGCCCAAATAGCAAATACTTCCTCAAGCACTTCTTCGTCTTCTTTCGGTGCTTATCAGTGCGTGGATATTCCAACGTCGAATTCTGGGGACACTTTTACAGCAAGAGGTTGGGTTTATGTACCAAGCGACGTGCCTGCAAATTTCCAGTCTGCGTACATCCGAGTCAGGTACTATGCAGCGAATAACTGTGGCACATCGATAGGCTCAAATATCGATTCAGCTATTGAGATCACGACAACGGCGAGCTGGCAAGAAGTTACGACGATTGCGCCTGTTCCTGCTACCGCCGAATCTGTTCAGGTGCGGCTTTATGTGCGTAAAGCAAATAACACTGCTAATCCTTATGTGTATTTTGATGATGTCACTTTCTATGACTCAACTGCAACTGACGTAACGGTTAGCAGCATTCAAAGCTCCTCTCCCTTCCTCAATCTCGCTGCCATGTTCGCGGTTGCCGCCGGCCTCGTCGTCCTGCGCAAACGCCGCTAACCCCTTCACCTCAACCCGCCTTCCGCCCGCAGATGCAGTCTGCGGGCGGATTTTTGTTTGAGAAAGTAGGGGCGAGGCATTCCTAAAAGATTCTGTGGATACGCAGGCTTCATGAGATATACCATGCCGTGTGGATAAGGCGCCTACGCGGAATGCCTCGCCCCTACCGTGGGTTGCCCAGAAATTAAAACGCACCCGGCGGGTACCCCCGCCCGCGAAAACCCTTTTATCTTTCGGTTGCGCCTTGTGTTAGTTTGCCTATAATGAAAGCGGGCGGGGACGTGAAGACTCGCAATGTTTTTTTTATGACAGAGTACGTTGGAATTCTACCTTAAGGAAACGGAGACCTGAGAAATGAAATACGAAACACCTGAAATTGTCTTTGAAGGCGACCTGGAAATCCAGGCCGGCAGTCCATTGAGTATGCCTGGTTTTGAATCTGATGAGTTGGATATGTAGAGGGACATCAACGATGAACAAAATATCATTCTCAAGAATCAGCCTGACTCTGGTGGTGGCTATGGTGATGCTGGCCGGACTGTGGGGATGGTCCGTCACGTCGGTGGGCGCCGCCGATGGCGACATTGTCATCAGCGAAGTGATGTTCAACTCGTACTGCAGCAGCACCGATGGTGCAGCCGTGACTTGCGCTGGCACCCCCAGCGACATCGAAACCCAATACGAATGGGTTGAAATACACAACAAAGGCACTGCGCCGGTTGACATCCAAAACTGGCAAATCTGCGACGGCGCCGGTTGTGATATTATCACCACCAGCACCACTGCTATTCAACCAGGAGAATACTGGCTCATTGGCAATTTCGCGGAAGGACTGACCGCAGAAATGCTCAATAGTCTGTATGGCGCCTATGACCCCATCCATACCATACTCTTGGGCGCATCGAGTTCCGCTAACCCCATCGGCTCTGATGGGCTTGGAAACTTCGCGGACGTACTCTCTATCACCAACGGCGCGCAGGCCGTTGACTGCGTTTCCTGGGACAGTACTGCCGGGACCACATGCAGCGGCTTGACCTATGTGTCTGGTGGAGATGGTCAGGATACTGCGTTGTCTGCCGAGTTCAATGGGCAGGCTATCGCCAATATCCAGGGAACCTGGTATTACCAGACCAAAGTTGGCAATGGATTTGCTTCCCCCTATGCGAGCAACACTTCCACCGGCGGGACTACCGCAGTCGCGGTGTCCAGCCTCAAAACCGGAACCCATGCCGGCAACGTAGCCTTCTTTGCCATGGCCACGGTTGCCGCCGGCCTCGTCGTCCTGCGCAAACGCCGCTAATCCCTTCACTTTTACCCGCCTTCCGCCCGCAGACTTAATCTGCGGGCGGATTTTTGTTTTTAGAGGACCTTGTTTCTCCTTGTGTGGTTACGGGCGCATTTTAATTTCGGGGCAAAGAAGAACGTAGAGACGCAAAATTTTGCGT
>DAOUFX010000293.1:0-24867 GCA_034429675.1 Anaerolineae bacterium
GCCCCCCAAACTCACACTTTTTCCCCTTTTTATTGAGATGATACCTTTGATGCCATTTTGTGGTGAGGGTTGGATCTGATGGCGATAAAGTTTTTCACATTTGAGAATTTGGAGGAAACTCCATGAAATTCAATATTCGCACCAGAATTGTGCTGATCACGATGAGCATTCTATTGCTGGTCGGTGGGATAAATTTTGTGATCGGCAGATACCTTTTTCGGCGTGAACTGGTCAATTCTCTCTTTGCCCAGACAACGATCATTGGGCGCAATATGGTATTGCAACTCAATGAGTTTATGGGATATGGCAATTTGGAAGGCGTGTTCGATTTCGGGGTGCGTTGTGAAGATGCTGTGGTTCGCTACGATATACTCACGCATGTGATGGTCGTGAGCTTGGAAGGGCGGATTATGTTCCACAATGATTCGGATCAACAGGGCCAATCGGTATCCGATCTGACTTTACTCGCCGCGGTGCAGCAGCCTTTGGAAAAAACTCTGCTGTACACCTATCAGGGAGAGCCCTTCCATGCCGCTGTTGTCCCTGTTTTCAACGCCCAGGGTCGCCATATTGCCGCTGTCGTTGTGGATTTTTCTGAAGACATGATTGGGCAGAGGTTATGGAGCGTGTTTATGTATTCTGCCCCTGCGTTCCTGGCCGCTCTGGGGTTCATTGCTGCGCTCCTGTCAATCGTCCTGTCGCGGGGGGTGGCGCGTCCTTTATCGCGATTGTTGGATGCGGTGCGCGCAAGTGAGCAGTCTGAATCTTTAGTGCCTTTGTCGGTGGATATAAACTCGCCGGACGAACTGGGGCAACTCTATCTGGCCGTCAATCGGCTTATAGAGCGTGCTCGATCCGGGATCAACGATTTAGAACAGCGTATGGCTGAGCGCGTTGCCGATTCTGAACAACGAGCGGCGCAGTTGAGCGCTGCCGCCGGCATTGCCCAAGTCACCAACAGTGTGTCCGATATTGAACTGTTGTTGCCGCAAGTAGTAAACCTTTTGGCTAAGCGGTTCAATTTCTATCATGTGGGACTGTTTCTGCTTGATGACACCGGCGAGTGGGCCGTCCTACGCGCTTCTGCGGGTGTGGCTGGGCGACAGCGTTTGGCTCGTGGCTATCGGCTGGCGGTCGGGTTTGGCAGTGTGGTAGGGCATGCCGCCGAATGGGGCATGGCGCGGATCGCTTCATCTGCGGAGGTTGAGATGTTGATTTCATCCAACCCCGACTTGCCGGCCATGCGTTCCGAGGTCGCGCTGCCTTTGCGAGTGCGCAATAAAACCGTGGGCGTTTTGGACATCTACAGCACTTCTCCCGATGCCTTTAACGACGAGGGGAGTTCGTCGCTTCAAATTCTGGCCGACCAGGTCGCGCTGGCGGTTAGCAATGTTCAGTTGGTACGGCAGGTGCAAGCTCATTTCGATGCGGAACGCCGCGCCTACGGCGAGTCGAGCTATCAGGCATGGAAAGAGTTGCTGCCGGCGCGCGCCGATCTTAGTTATGTGAGCGACCGCCAGGGTGTGACCTTGGGCTCCGCCTCGTGGGAGCCGCAGATGGAGCAAGCATTGTCTGCCGGCGAAGTGATCGCGGGGGGCGTGGGTGAATCAGCGTTGGCCATTCCCATCAAAGTGCGCGGTTACACGATCGGTGTGGTAGATGCTCAAAAAGCCGGGCAGAGCGGTGCGTGGTCCAGGGAAGAAAGAGTTATGATGCAGTCTCTGATCGAGCAACTGGGAACCGCGATCGAGAGTGCGCGCTTGTATCAGGATACCCAGCGCCGGGCCACCCGCGAACGCACCATTGCGGAAGTCACCGGGCAGATCCGCGCATCGTTGGAGTTGGAAGATGTACTTCGCGCCGCGGCCAGCGAAATCCGTGAAGCGATGGGATTGGAAAAAATCGTCGTTCGACTGGCGGTGCCGGAAACGTCAAAGAACAAAGAGTAAAGGTGTAAATTCATGAATTCGCAAAGGACAACCGCTCCCACAGACCAGAAAACGTTGGATTCACGTTTGACAACGCTGTCTGCTTCTGATGAAATTTTGCAGTGGCGTGAACACTCTGTCCAGTTTTTCCTGCGCCTTTTGATTGTCTTGGGAGGAATCCTCGTTGCGGTGGCAGTTTACATGGCGCCGCTGCGTGGGCTTCAGGGACGGATTCCTATCTATTTGGGGGTCTATGGGGTGTTGGTAGCCATGACTATGGTGCGACGCATCCCCTATCTGGTCAGGGCCACGCTTCTTTTGCTGCTTTTCTATGGATTGGGCATGATGAGCTTTATGGGTTCCGCCCGCAGTGGCGATGGCGGCATCCTCTTGTTAACGTTTGTAACGATGACCATGTTATTACTGGGATTTAGAGCGGGAATCCTGGCGCTGGTATTGTCGTTGTCAAGTATCGTCGCTTGCGGATGGGCTTTCGACGCCGGACGGTTGAATGTATTGCCGGAGGTTGTGTACGCGGCCAATACGACATTCAGTTCCTGGTTAAGTGTTGTGTTGGTTTTTGCGCTAATGGGCAGTTCTATATTGTTCTTCCAAAACACGCTGTTGACTCGTTTGACTGCTGCTTTGAAAGATATGCGCCAGTTGGCCGAACAGCTTAGTGGGGCGCACGCGGGGTTGGAGCAACGGGTGCGTGAACGCACTTATGACCTGGAACGGCGCGCCCGTTATTTGCAGGCCACCAGTGAAGTAGCGCACGAAGTAACGCAAAGGCTGGAAGATCCCCAGGCTTTGTTTCAGCATGTCGTCAATCTGGTCAGCGAGCAATTTGGCTTTTACCATGCCGGGATTTTCTTATTGGATCGGACCGGGGAATGGGCTGAATTGCAGGCGGCTTCCAGTGTGGGTGGACAACACATGCTGGCGCGTCAACACCGGTTGCAGGTTGGCAAGCAGGGAACGGTAGGCTATGTTACAGCGGAGGGGTCGCCGCATGTTGTTTTGGATGTAAAAGAGGATGCTATGTTCTATAACAACCCCGATTTGCCGGAAACGCGCTCGGCGGTTACCTTGCCACTGCACGCGCGCGGCGAAATCATCGGCGCCTTGGATGTTCAGAGCAAAGAGGTAGCCGCCTTTAGCGATGAGGACGCCGAGGTCTTGCAGGCTTTGGCCGATCAGGTGGCCGTTGCGATTAGTAATGCTTACCTTTTCCAGCAGGTTCAGCAGAGCGCCGAGTCGGAGCGCCGGGCGCGCGGAGGGATGGCGCGCGAGGCATGGCGGGAGTTGCTGCGCACGGAGCCCAACATGGGCTTTTTGAGCGATTCCCACGGCACAACGCCACTTTCCGGCGATGAATGGGATGATGAAATGGTTCAGGCCTTGAATACCGGCGCTTTGGCGAAAGGAAAAGAAGCCGTGGCTCTGGCTTTGCCGATACGTTCTCGCGGGCAGGTGGTAGGCGTGATTGACGCGCATTTGCCCGCCGAGACGCAGGAGTGGACGTCCGAACAGGTATCGTTGTTGGAGGCGTTGTCCGCCCAGGTGGGGACGGCGCTGGAAAGCGCGCAGTTGTATCGCGAGACACAACGGCGCGCGACGCGCGAGCGTTTAACCCGCGAGATTACCGATGCTCTACAACGAGCCGTGGATATGCAATCGCTTATGCGCATCGCTGCCGAGGAGTTGAACCGTAACCTGCGCGGCTCGCGCGCGTATGTGCGCCTGGATGTGGCGCCGACCGAGTCAGATGCAAGCCGTCCCCTGGAAGGAGATGAGGATGCCGCGACAGAGTAAGCGTGCGCAGAAAAAGAAGTCGCCGGGCGAAGCTCCATTCTCCGACGATAAGACCACCCCGGCAGCTCTTGGCATTCCCCGGCGCCGAACGCTGGGTATGCTTGCTCAAGCGCTCAGCCCGGTTCCCTCCTGGTGGGATGGGGCCATTGCGGCTGCCCATGCGCATCATGTAAACTTGATTGTGTTTCCGGCGGGGCATGTGTGGAAGCCGTGGACGGCGCTACAGACTTTGCATCGTCTCGTCGGCGCGGAGCGCCTTGACGGATTGATTTTGGTTCAGTGGTGGCTCAATCAGAAAGATTTTGAGTCGGCCTACGAGAAGTATTACGAACCACTGCCGGTGGTCAACTATCAACGTTGGTACACTAACATACCGGGGGTGATGGCCGATAATTATCAAGGTGTGCGGGACGAACTTCAGCATTTGCTGAATGAACATGGCGTTCGTCGGATTGTCTTTCTTCGTGGTATTGTAGGAGTCCCTTCTGCCGATGATCGCTATCAAGCCTATCTGGATGGATTGGCGGAAGCGGGTATTGATCTCGATCCGAATCTGGTCGTCCAGGGGGATTTCTCCCCCGAATCCGGTCGGGCTGCCGTCAGCGTCTTGCTGGATGAACGGGGACTACTACCGGGGAAAGACTTCGACGCTGTTTTGTCGGCCAACGATGGGATGGCGTTAGCTGCTATGAGCGTGTTACAGGCGCGCGGATATCGCGTTCCTTATGATTTACCCATCATTGGCTTTGATGATCAATTTGAAGCGCAAACATCCTTGCCGCCGCTAACGACCGCCAAATTGCCTAATTTTGAGATGGGATACAAATGTGTAGAGGTTTTGCTGGCCATGCTGGATGGGCAAGACGTGCCGGACAAAATCATAGTGCCTTCGCAGATGCTGATCCGGCAATCATGCGGATGTCCTTCAACGATGGTGCGCGCAGTGGCGATGGCGGAGGGAGTTTGGAGCCTGGTAGAGCCTGGCGCTTCAGAGGTAGACGCTTTCAGAGCGTGTGTGGCGCCGCGCAAAGACGTGATTTCTGCGATGCTCGTTAATTCCCTGGGGGTTGCCGGGAAAAAGATGCCTTCGGGTTGGGCCAGGGCATTGTTGGATGCTTTCCTGGCCGATGTGTGTGATAAGGCTCCGAATAACCCTTTTATCACAATGTTTTATGAGGTATTGCGCCAGCTTAGTTTGCTCAATATCAGCGTCGTCAACGGGCACAATGTGCTTTCTATGTTTCGCCGTCAGATTGCATCTTGTTTGCCCGCCGGTTTGATCCGGCGCGCCGAAGACCTCATGCAGCAGGGGCGGGTAATGGTTCAAGAAGTCGGCGAACAATTGCAGTACATAGCCTGTTCCGGCAGACTTGCCGACGCGGATCGTTTGCGCGAGGTCGGGCTTGCGCTTTTGGGAACGTTTACCCTGGAGGGGCAGATGGAGATTCTGCCCCGCGAATTGGAAAAATTGAACATCTCGGCCTGTTACGTGTCGTTGTATGTCAATCCGAAAGCGCCGGAGGATAAGGCGGAGTTGATTCTGGCGTATGATGAGCGTGGTCGCTTGACCCCTCCTGAGGGTTCGCGCATTTTTCCCTCGCGGCAACTCATTCCTGACTCCCTGTGGTCTGAAGACCAGCCCCGTTGTCTCATTGTCGAGCCGTTGCATTTCCAGGATACGCCCTTAGGATTTGTCTTATTTGCTGCCGGGCCGGATGATGGCGAAGTTTATGCGACGTTAAGCCGACAAATTAGCGTCGCTCTCTATGGCGCGCTTTTGAACCGCGAACGTACGCGTCTGGTCGAGGAGTCACAACATCGCGCCATGCAATTCCAAACGGCGGTGGAGGTTGCTCGTGCAACCAGCAGCATCCTGAATCTGGACATTTTGCTCCCTCAGGTGGTGAATCTGGTGCGCGAACGGTTTGGTTTGCATTATGTCGGGTTGTTTCTGGTGGATGAGATGAGTAAGCAGGCTGTGTTGCGTGCTGCCACGGGTGAGGTCGGAGAGCCCATGCTGGTCCAAGGATATGTTGTAGCTTTGGACGGAAACTCGCGGATCGGGCAGTGTGTGTCCGGTGGAGTTCCTCATATTATTCAGGATGCCGTGGAGGAGGCCTCTCAGCTCGATAGCGCGCTTCTGCCGGGCACTCGCTCTGAGTTGTTGTTGCCGCTGATCAGCCGGGGGAAAACATTGGGGGCGTTGACCATTCAGAGTGAGCATCTTGCTGCGTTTAGTCAAGACGTTATCACTGTGTTGCAGATAACAGCCGATCAACTCTCCAATGCCATTTCCAACGCGCAACTGTACGGGGCCTTGCTGCGCGAGCAGTCGTTGATGAATTCGCTGATGGATAACGTTCCCGATAACATCTATTTCAAGGATTTGCAGAGCCGCTTTGTGCGCGTTAGCGCCTCGCTGTTGGCGAAATTTGGTTTGAAACAGGCGTCCGACGCGATCGGCAAAACGGATTTCGATTTCTTTACCGATACTCATGCCCGACCGGCTTACGAGACTGAGCAGGAGATTATCAGGACCGGGAAACCCGTCTTGTCCATAGAAGAACGCGAAACCTGGCTAGACCGTGTGGATACCTGGGTTTTGACGGATAAGTTGCCTCTTTATGATGAGAATGGGGTGATTGTCGGCACGTTCGGCATTTCTCGCGACGTTACAACGCTGAAAACTGTCGAATCGCGTCTGGCCGAGGAGCGCAACCTGTTGCGCACATTGATTGACTCTTTGCCGGATGCGGTTTTTGTGAAAGATTCTGAAAGTCACTTCCTGATGGCTAACGCGGTTCAATTGCAGGCGTTGGGTGTCAAGTCTCACGAAGAAATTTTGGGTAAGACTGACTTTGACTTCCTCCCACCAGAACTGGCCGCCAAACACTATATGGAGGACCGCCGCATTATGGCTTCCGGGGAGACCTTGCGCAATGTTGAGGATGCCATCGTCAGCCCCTATATGAACCAGACGCTTTGGGTGTCCTATTCTAAAGTTCCGCTGCGCGATACAGAGGGACATTTGATCGGGTTTGTGGGTCTGACACGGGATGTTACCGACTTGAAGAAAACTGAGGCGGCGTTGGAGCGACGTAATCTGCTGTTGCAAACCTCGACAGAAGTTTCGCGCCTCTCTGATATTTTCCTGGCGCAGGAGGTGCTGTTCCCTCAGGTGGTTGATTTGCTCCGTGAGCGTTTGAATTTGTATTATGTGGGTTTGTTCCTGGTGGAGGGTCCTCAAATTGTTCTCAAGGCCGGCACCGGTGATGTGGGAAAGCAACTGGTGGCCCAGCACTATTCGTTACGGATGGGAGACTCGGCGCCGCCTGTCCAGGCGATTGTGCAACTTGACGCATGCCTGGTGGAGGACATAGATCCCAACGCGCGCAGCCGGTCGCATCCCTTGTTGCCGGCGACGCGTTCTGAGCTGGCTTTACCATTAGCCGTGCGTGGTGTGGCGCTCGGCGCATTGACGCTTCAAAGTGATCAGCCCCGTGCTTTTGGAGTGGAGGATATCGTTGTGTTGCGCACCACTGCTGACCAGTTGGCAAGCGCCGTGGAAAACTTGCGCTTGTTGGTGCAAACTCAGACGACGCTTGAGGAAATGCAAGCCACCCAGCGGCGTTATCAGCAACAGACCTGGTCTGCTTATCTGGATACAGCTCAGGTGACGCGATACGAAACCGAGTCGGCGGAAGGGAATCTGCAGGAGGCTTCTGTGTTGCCGGAGATTGAGCAGGCGCTAGAGCAGCAACATCCGCTGGTTTCTGCCGGAACCGCCGACAATCACGCCGCGCTGGTGGTCCCCATTACTTTGCGCGATCAGGTGATTGGTGTGTTGGGGATCCATGACGATGACCAGAGTCGCGAGTGGACAAGTGATGATATTGCTTTGGTTGAAGCTGTCGCGGAACGCATGGGACAGGCGGTGGAAACACTGCGCTTGTTAGACGAGACCCAGCGCAGTGCGGCGCGCGACCGTTTGACCAGCAGTGTGGCGAACCAGATGCGCGCTTCGTTGGATGTGGATACGGTTTTGCAGACGGCGGCGCGCGCGATTGGCGAGGCTTTGGGACTTCATGATTTGACGATTGAGTTGGAGTCGCAGGATGCAGAGTGATGGCGACCGACCGGGATTAAAGTGAATGGGGTATGCCTATGTGGGAAAAAATTAAACGCTGGTTTACACCCCCAGTTTTCCAGGATGACGCTCATAAAAGCCGCGCCGCAACGTTGCTAAACGGCATCTTGTTGGCGCTGCTTCTGGCGACGGTCGTTGGCACCGCGATTATGATGGTGGTTGATCCGGAGGAAGCGGTGTTCAACCTGATTTTCGGCGTCGTTTTGGTGGTTATTTTTGAAGGCTTACGCCGCTTGTTGTATCGTGGTTGGGTTGAAGGGATTGGTTGGTTTATAACGGCGTCTTTGTGGTTATGTCTGACGGTTTTGTTGTTTCTTTCAGGCGGTTTGCATTCCCTGGCGATCACCGGCTATTATCTGCTTTTGATCATGGCCGGAATGCTCTTGGGGAGCGGCCCGACATTGACCGTAGGTGTGCTGAATCTCCTGACCGCCGCTTTGGTGTATTTTGCCGAAACCTGGGGATGGATTTCCCCCCGGGGGCTACCGTCGTCTATGGTAGACCTGGTCACTTTTGAGATTGTAACTGCGCTGGCCATCTTTGTCCTGCAGATTTCGTTGCGGGATGTCCGTTATCAGGTGGAACGCGCCGTGTCCAGTGAGCGCGAGCTTGCCGAGCGTAATTTGGAGTTGGACGCGCATCGTGGCGAGTTGGAGGCTTATACCCACGATGTCGAAAAACGCTTTGCGTATCTACAGGCGACGGCCCGTGTTGCGCAAGAAACGGCATCCGTTTTGGAACCGGGGGACTTGCTGACTCAGATTGTGACGTTGATCAGCGAGTATTTTGGATTCTACCATGTTGGCATTTATATGCTGGATGCAACGCGTGGGTGGGCTGTGTTACAGGCAGCGTCTTCAGAAGGTGGCCAGCAGATGATTCAACGGGATTATCGTTTGAATCTGATCCAAACGCTCTCTATCGGCGAGGCGGTGCGTAGCGGAGAACCACAGATTTGCCGTGATCCTGAGGTTGATGCGGCTTTCTTGCTCAACCCGGATTTGCCGGAGGTTCATTCGACAGCGCTTTTGCCGCTGCGCCAAACACAGGATGGCGTGATCATGGGAGTCCTGGAGGTTGGCAGCTCCGAAGTGGACATTTTCCGTGATCAAGATGCTATTGTCTTGCAATCCCTGGCTGATCAAGTGGCGATGGTCATCAGTAACGCACGCTTGTTGGCGGAATTGCAGCGCAGTCTGCTGATCGCGGAACGCGCTTCGGGAGAGGCTACCCGCGATTCGTGGCGGCAGTGGTTGCGTACCGCGCCACGCCGGGGGTACCATTATGAGAACGGCGACGTCCATCCGTTGCTGGATGGAACCGAGATGGTGGGAGTTCAGGCCGGCGAAGATGTATCTCCATCGGGGTTGGCCGAGCTGGTTGTGCCCTTGCAGGTGCGCGGTCAGGCGCTTGGCAGATTAGTGGCGCACAAGACTGAGGGCAAGGGTGTTTGGACGCCAGAGGAAAACACGGTCATCGAAGCGCTGATGGCGCAACTTGAGCAGGCTCTGGACAGTGCGCGTTTGTATGAAGTGACTCAGCGGAGAGCGGTGCGCGAGCGAGTGCGGCGCGAAATTACGGATAACATTCGGGCTTCATTGTCCATTGAGGAAGCCGTGCGCCGTGCTATTGTCGAGGTGGCTCACGTATTGGGCGCTTCAGAGATGGTGGTGCGCATCGGTTCATCTACTACCTTGACCCCCAACGCGGAGGAGGTGGATACCCATGATCAATCTGACTCCTGAGTCTCCACGAGTTTCGGATACGCTTTTAGAACAGACCCGCCAACAGCGTTTTCTACGGCGGGTAATTCTGGTGACTCTGGCAGTCCTGGTGATTTTCTTTTTGTTTTATCTGGGCATGACGTTATCTCGCCCCGACTTCCCGTATCTTTTGATCGTTGCGGATGCGTTGGCTATTATCTCAACGGTCATTCTATTGTCCCTCGTTGGCCAAAACATGCACCAGGCAGCGTCTTTGGGGTATGCGGTCATGGCCACCTTCATTTTAATGGTGACCATGTATTATATGAACGGGCCAAGCGGTCCCATCGCGTTAGGATTGCCGGTGCTTTCTCTGATTATCGGCGCAATGTTGGGCCGCAGGGCCGCCATCATTTCTATTGTATTTAACAGCATCATCTACTGCACGTGGGCGTTGTTGGAGATGTTTGGCTTACTGGCGACGCCGCCTTTTCCTGCCCAGTTCATCCCCTTTCTCTGGGTAGGAACGTTTGTGACCGCTTCGGTTGTGTTAATGATCATCAATGAACAATTTGTCGCCCTGATGAGCGACTCGACGGCGATCTTGACGCAACGCGGGCGTGATCTGGCCGTAGCCAATCAACGCGCACAGGCGGCTGTGGAGGCCGAACGCCGGTTGCGCCAGCACGATATCGAAATGGCGCAGCAGTTTGACAGCACCTTGAAGCAGTATGTCGCTTTTCTGGAGCATGTCAGGGTAGGCGATTACACGAGTCGCCTGGACCTGCCACAATTGGCCGAGAATAAGAATTTGCCGTTGGAACTGATCAATCTGGGGCGGTACTTGAATGCAACGGTGGAAAGCCTGGTGGCGGCGTTGACGGATGTGCAGGCCGTGCAGCAAACTTATGTGAAGCAATCGTGGGAGACGTTGGCAGAGGCCGCCGCTTTGCCTGAAGGATATTATTATCGGGATGGAACGGTCGAGGTGGTCGAGGGCGCATGGCTGGAGCCCATGACCCGCGCGGTCGGCTCGCGTGAGTTGACCGCCGATGAGCGGAAGCTGGCCATACCGTTGGACGTTCGCGGACAGATTATCGGCGCGATGGGCGTCCGCCGTGAGGCTCATGACCCCTGGAGCCGTGAGGAGTTGGAGATTGTTAATGAGGTTGCCGACCAACTGGCGCAGACCATTGAAAACCTGCGATTGTTGGATGACACCAACCGCCGCGCTGCTCGCGAGGAGGCCGTCGGTGATATTACGGCAAAAATCCGTACCGAAGTGGAAATTGAAGCTGTTTTGGAACGCGCTTTGGTGGAACTGGGACGTGTGCTTCAGGCCGACCGTGGCAGTGCCCATTTGGCCTTGAAACAATCACAGGAGGAATCGCAATGAGCGCCGATTCGCAATCCTGGTATAGACGGTTTTTTGATAGGGTCGAACAGGCCTTGTCGGTTCCCACAAAGGACGAAGAATTGCGTCGTCTGGGGATGTTGTTCAACGTGATGATGTTAATGAGCATGTGTTTTTCTGTGCTCTTTTTCGCAACGTATTGGCTTGCCCGGCGTGAAGGGTTGATCTCAAGCGGGCGCGATTTGTGGCTGTTAGGTTCTTATGCTTTATCCTATGTACCGCTGGCGCTGATGGGTTTGGCGCTGATCAAGCAAGGTCGGGTGCGGCTTGCCTTTTCGCTGTATATTTGGGGATGTTTTTTGACAACCACGTTAGCCATTTACCTTTTTGGCGGGAGCTATTCACCAATATGGCTGATGTATTTTTGGCCGATGTCCCTGGCCAGTACTTTTCTTCCCGCCTTCACTCTGGTGGTGATGGTGGTGGGCATTTTGTTGTACTTTGCATTGATTTTCTTATTTTCCGGTTTGGGATATTACCATTCACTCGTGCCACAGTCGCCGACGCTTTTTTGGTTTACCACACAATCTCTCGCCTTGATGTTGTTGACGGCTATTCCCGGAATTGTGAGCTATCTTAATGCGCATAGCGTTCAGTCGGTTTTTCGCCGCCTGCAAAATACGGCATTTACGCTGGATGAGACCCGTCGCGAGTTGGAGGGACGGGTGAATGCGCGCACGGCGGTGTTGCAAAAACGCGCCGAGCAATTCCAGGCCATTGCCGAACTCGGACGGGTGATTGCTTCGATTCTGGATGTACAACGCCTGCTTGAGACGGCGACGCGGTTGATCGCCGAACGTCTGCACTTTTATCATGTGGGTATCTTTTTAATTGATCCTTCGGGTGAGTGGGCCGTCTTGCAGGCTGCTTCTTCTGAGGGCGGTGAGCGTTTGCTTGCGCGTGGTTATCGTTTGCGCGTCGGGGAGACGGGCGCGGTGGGATATGTTTCTCGTACCGGCCTGGCGCGTTACGTTTTTGACGTCGGCGAGGATGCCGTCTGGTTCAATAACCCTGATTTACCCGAAACGCGCTCTGAGATCGGATTGCCGTTGATGGCGCGCGAGCAGCTTGTCGGCGTGCTTGATATCCAGACAGAAGCGGTCGCCGCGTTCACCGATGAGGATGTAACCGTCTTCCGCATTCTGGCCGATAGTATCGCCGTGGCCATCTCCAACACCCGTTCTTTGGCCGAAACGCAGGAGACTTTGGAACGCCTGTCGCGCTACCAGGAGCAAGATGCGTTGCGGGCCTGGCGCCATGCTCTGGCCCGCCGCGATATGCGGGTGGATTATGCTTATGCCTCCGGATTGGTGGGGCGGGTTGGCGCAAATGAAATGGCTTTGCCGGTCGAATTGCAGGATGTCACTGACGTGATGACCATCGAGACCACTTCTGGGCAGCATTTGTTGTTGGCTCCTATCAGTATTCGCCGGCAAAAATTGGGGGTGCTCTCATTCGAGAAGCCTACACCCTGGACGGATGAGCAACTTCAGTTAACCCGTTTTGTGGTCGAGCAGCTGGAATTGGCTTTGGACAACGCGCGACTTTTGGAAGAAACGACCCTGCGCGCCAATCAGCAGCGGGCCCGTAGTGAAATCACCGCTCGCGTGCGCCTGGGTGGCAGCACCGACGCCATTATGCGCGGGGCAGTGGCCGAGTTGGGACGGGCGCTTCAGGTAGATCGCAGCCGCATCCAGTTGTTGCCCCCTGGCGATGCTGACGATTAGCCAGAGTCTTTTTCTTGATAAGGAGATGCTGTTGATCCGACGTTGTGGAGTTCTGATTGTTTTGCTGGGATTGTTGGGCGCTTGCGGTATGCCATCTACGGCAACGCCGTCCGACTCCAGTCCGACGGCGCCGCCGGTGGATCCGTTGCGCCTGTTGTGGGTCGGTAGTTATGCTTCTGACGATGTGCAATCCATTCAAGTTGAGTCCGGCATTGTCGAGGCGCTTTCCGCACACAACTATAACCTTGTGGATGGGACGTTGGAATGGGAAGTTGTGCATCTGAATCTCAAACCCTACGCCGCGATTGCCGACATCGTCGCTCGCGGAACGATCGCGAACGCCGCTATTCGGGATTTCCAACCCGACGTTGTGATTGTTTCGGATGACGAGGCGATCCGTGGTGTGATCTCTCCTTCTTCCGATCCCAACCGGATGTTTGTCTATTGTGGGTTGGCCGGAGATCCCAGAGAGTACAATTTGATTCGCCCCAATGTGATTGGAGTTTTGGAAACAGCGTCTCCGGCGCAGACACTGGAAATTGCGCGGGCGTTTGTGCCTGATGCCAGGAGCTATCTGATTCTAAGCGATGACTCACTCCCCAGCAAGGATATGACGCTCGACGCCTATCGGGAACTCTCGCGTCTGTATCCCGATCTGAAGACTTCTTTTTGGATCACCGAGAATTGGTTGGTCTGGCAGGAAACGGTCTTGAAAGCCACCAACGTTGATTTCATTGTTTTGGTCAGCTCCAACTATGTCTGGGACAATCAGGGCGGCTATGTGGAACAGGAAGAGTTGATGGCCTGGATGTTGGCAAACTCTCCTGTCCCGGTTTTTTCAATGTCCGACTTGTCTGTGGTGAATGGCGCCGTAGCCGGACTGGTATCCGGCGGCTATGATCAAGGATGGGCCGCCGGCCAGATTGCGGCGCGGATTGCGCGCGGAGCGCATCCTTCCTCAATCCAGGCTGATGCTTTTGTGCACAATCGTTTGGTGATGAATCTGGCAGCGGCGCGTCACTGGAATTTGTCTATCCCCATTGCTTTCCCCTTGGCGGCGCATGTTTATCGGACGTTGCCTGAGGAGCAAGGAGGTCATTGATGTCGCAAAAAGGTCTAAGCCTGCGCTGGCGTATGCTTTTGCTGAACATCGGCATCCCATTGCTGATTTTGGGAAGCGCCTTTGTGTATATTGGCTTGCAGTACCGTAATGCCTATCGTGAAGCGTATTTTGGCAAAGGCGATCTCATTACCCGCGAGTTGACGCGCATCATCGAGACGATCGCGCCTTACGTCGCGACGGTAGAGGATGCGCCCGGTCTGCGCTCGTTGTTGCAAGATATGGCGCGGGATGTCGCGGAGTTTGAGTTTATCGCGCTGGTGGACGACACCGGTCTGGTCGTCGAGTCTTCATCACTGGATTTGATTTCTACCCGTTTGCCGGCGCTCAAAGACCTGACCGCTGCCTCCGGCGTTAGCCGGCGCGTGGTGTTGGGACACCCGGTATATCTGGTGACGCGCGAGATGCCGATGCCGGGAGACGCGACGCGTTCCCTCTACATCGTCGTCGCCGAGAAGACCGATCTGGTGGAGCCCCCGTTGATTGCGCCGATGTTGGTGGGGGTCGTTGGGGTGGGCGGCGCCATTCTGCTGTTGCAGTTCGCTCTGGCGCACTGGATTATGACGCCGCTTTCAAAGCTTGAAGAGGGCACGGCGATCATCGGCGCCGGTGACCTTTCCTATACGATCAATCTTAATCGCAGCGACGAGTTTGGCGCGGTAGCGCAGGCGTTTAATGAAATGTCGCGGCGTTTACAAGATCTGGTGATTGGGTTGGAGCAGCGTGTCGAGACGCGCACGGCGGCCCTGGAACGCAAGACGGTTCAGCTTGAGGCCGTCAGCGTGGTCAGCAAGGAAGCTTCGCAGGTGCGCAACGTGAGTTTGTTGTTGGATACTACCGTTCACGCGATCTCAGATAAATTCAATTTCTACCACACCGGTATTTTCATTCTTGAAGATGAGAAGGAGTGGGCGATTCTGCGTTCGGCTTCTTCGGATGGCGGCAAACGCATGTTGGCGCGCGGCCATCGTCTGGCGGTAGGACAGGTGGGCATTGTGGGCTACGTCGCCAAAACGGGCGCGCCCCGGATTGCTTTCGACGTGGGCGAGGATGCGGTCTGGTTCAACAATCCCGATCTACCGGATACACGTTCGGAGATGGCGCTGCCGCTCAAGGCCGAGAACGAAGTCATCGGGGTGTTGGATGTGCAAAGCGTCCAATCCCAGGCTTTTACCGATGAGGATATCAGCACTTTACAGTTAATGGCCGACCAGTTGGCCATTGCGCTTTACAACGCCCGCCTTTTGGAAGCGATGGAAGGCGCCATCGAAGAACTGCGGCAGGTACAAATCGAGTACACCCGCCAGGGTTGGGCGCGTATGGCGGCGCGCACGCGCGCTTTGGCCTACGAATATGATCGTGTTGAAGTCAATTCGGTGCCGCCCTTGCCGGTCCCTGTGGATTTGCAGGAGGGCCGGGTGGACATGAAGATGTTCAAGGATGGCGCCAGGCCGGTGGTGATGGAGGCCATGCGCGCCGGGGACCGTGTGGTCGGTTATATCGGGCTGTCGGATCCGGGCCGGGTCTGGGCGGAGGAGGAATTGGAGCTGATCTCCAGTGTGACGGAGCAGGTCGCGTTGGCGCTGGACAACGCCCGGCTCTTTGAGGAAGCTTCACGCAATGAGCGCCAACAGTTTTTGATCAGCCAGGTGCTGCAAGTGGCGGCCAATCCAGAAGAAGCCCAGGCCGAGGCGATCCTGGCTCAAATCGGACGGGTATTGGCCAATGGGTTGGACATGGCCATCGGCATTTTCACGTTCCCGTTCCCCAATATGCCCCTGGTGCATCCCGCGGTCGTGATGGATGCGCTCGGCGACCCATTGCAGTTATTCCCGAGAGATTTCACACTGCCGGACGAGTATCACATTTTCCTACGCGGCCTGGCGCATCCCGAGTTGGGTCCTATGATGCCCTTGCTGGAGCAACTGAAGGAGCAATGGCTTGAAGAAACGCAGGGCGAGCTGGAAGCTGTGTCGTCTGAGTATAACTTCCAACGTGTCTTGTACGTCCCCATCGGCGCCGCCACCGGGCAGGGCGGTTTTATTGCGATGATTCAGCGCCATGACGACTTGCCGCTGGATCCTGAAACCCGAGAGCTGGCGCAGAACCTGGCCAATCAGATTGGCGTGATTATCAACAGCCTGAACCTTTCTGAGGAAACCCGCCAGCGGGCTGAAGAATTCTCTCAGTTGTATCGGGCGGGCATCGAGTTGTTGGCGATTCGTGATGTGCGGATGCTTTTGCAAGCAGCGACGGTTTGGGGACGGCGGGTATTGGAGGCGCCCTCTTCGGTGGCTTTCTGGAAGGACAGTGAATCCGGCGCCTACGTCCGGGGACAGAACGCAGATGATTATATCCATCTGCCTGAAGCTCCCGATGAATCTACCGAAGTGGATGCTTTGGTCGAGGCGACTATCGCCGATCGTAAGAATGTCTTGATACAGGATAATCGCACCTATGAGACGCCCGGCAATGCCGAGCTGATGGCCGCCGGTCTGTATTCTCAGATTGGCGTGCCGCTTCAGGTTGGCGAGGAAGTTCTGGGCGCTATGTTTGTTCATGATACCGAGACCAATCGCTTTACCGAAGAAGATTTGCGCCTGTTGGAATTCCTGGCGACGCAAGTGTCGGCGGCCTTGCTCAATGCGATTCAGTTCAATCGGACCGAGCTGGCTTTGTCCGAGCAGGAGTTCCTCTACCAGGCCAGCGCCGAATTGAGCACCGCCGAGTCCTACGAGGCTATCCTCGACGTTATGCGACTTCGCACCGTGTTGGGTAGGGATAGCATCAACCTCTCGATGAATTATTTCGATCACCCCTGGGTGGGTGAAACGCAGCCGGAGCTGGTCTATGTGCTGACGCGCTGGACTCAGCTGACTTCCGGCGCCGTGAGCGATATTTATCCCTTTGCCGCTTTCTACTCGGGTCAAAAGCCGTGGTTTGGGTTCACGCCGATATTCTTGCAGGACGTTGCCACCGACCCGCGCATAGATGACTCCTTGCGTATGCTTTACATCAAGCGTTTCCAGGCCAAGAGCTCGATCTTTGTGCCGCTCGTTGCGGGCGCGGTGCGGATCGGCTATCTCAACTCCATCTATTCCAAACCGATGTCATTTACCGAGACTGAGCTGCGGCGTTTGGCCAGTCTGGCCGGACAAGCTGCCGTGGGTATTCAGAACCTCCACCAGTTGCATGAAATCCAGGCGCGAGCGCATCGTGAGAGTCTGATCCGTACTATTACTGAGCAAATTCAGCGTTCCCCGGATGTGGAAGGCGTTTTGCAGACCGGTTTGCGCGAGTTGGGACGCGCGTTTGGCACCTCGCGGAATGTGGTGTATTTCCGCCCACCTGCGACGGAAGAGAAACCGGAGTCGGACGATGGCGAGGCGTAACTGGACCGTGAAGGGTTGTGGACTATGAGCGACAAGGCAAAGAGCAAAGCACAACTGATTCAGGAATTGGATGAACTGCGTGATCGGCTATCCCAACTTTCACGGGGCGATTTGCAGGAAAATGTACATTTTCTCCAATCGCTGATAGATGCTATCCCTAACCCGATTTTCTACAAAGATGTGAACGGAGTCTACCGGGGGTGTAACCGCGCTTTTGCCGAAGAAGTGCTGGGAATCCCTAAAGACCAAATTGTTGGAAAGACGGTCTTTGATCTGCCTGAGATCTTCCCTTCAGAGGTTGCCGCGACGTACCACGAACGGGATATGGACCTGATTTTGCATCCCCGGGTGCAACGCTATGAATCCGAAGTCAGGTATGCGGACGGGTCTGATCATTATGTGATGTACAACAAAGCCACTCTCACCGATCTGGCGGAGCGCGTCAGTGGGATGGTTTGTGTGATGCTGGATGTGACGGACCGGCGGCGGATGGAGATGCAGAGTTCCGACCTGTTGACGCAAACCCAGAGCGCTTTGTCCGAGGTCGAGACGCTTTATCAACTCAGCAGTTCGATCAGCGGCGCCGAGAGTTTGCCGACTCTGTTGCAAGGCGTCGCCCAGAAAGTTGCGGCTTTATTGTCGGCGCATCAGGTGACGGTTATTCTGCTTGACGTTGAAGAGCACCTGATTACCGATGTCTACTACGGCGGGGCTGTGCCCGCTGAAGGTGAATCCCTGACTTTTGAGGAGCTGTGGCAGGGGGTATTTGTTTGGGCTTTGCGCGAACAACAGGTGGTGTTTTTACCCAAAGGGGCGCCCGATCTGCGCGAGGATGAACAAGCCTATGAAAAACGCATTGCGCAGGACATCGGCTCTCGCCTGATTGTTCCGCTGCATTACCGTGAGAAACTTCTGGGCGTGGTCGTTGTCACCAATACTCTGGAACAGACCGATTTCACGCCCCATCAAGTGAACTGGCTGGCGGCGATCGCCGGTCAGGTGGCCGTCGCTGTGAACAATGTGCGCATGGTGGATGTCCTGCAACAGCGGGTTGTACGCACCGATGCCGCGGCGCAGGTCTCTGAGGCGGCCTCTTCCATTCTGGACCTGGATCAGTTGTTGCCGATGGCGGTTGATCTGATCCAGGAAAAGTTCGATCTGTATTATGTGGGAATTTTTCTTGTGGATCATGACCGGGATTGGGTGGGCTTGCGGGCCGGCACCGGCGAACCGGGACGCATCATGCTGGAAAGGAATCACGGCTTCAAAATCGGCAGCAAGTCCATGATTGGGCAGTGCGTCGAGTTTGGCGAACCGCGCATCCCAGAGCGTGTCGAAGATGCCATCCGTTACGTCAACCCACTCCTGCCCGAAACCACTGCCGAAATCGCCTTGCCCCTGATCAGCCGGGGCCAGGTCATCGGGGCTATGTCGGTGCAATCCAGCAAGATCAAGGCTTTTTCCAGGATGGATATTTCCATCTTGCAGACGATGGCCACTCAAATGGCCAACGCGATTCAGAATGCGCAGTTCTACGAGGCTGCGCAAGTGTCGCTGGCCGAGGCTCAGGCGTTATATCGGGTCAGCCGGGCCATCAATGAAGCGCAGTCGGCCGAGGATATCGCCTTTGCGGTGATGGATGTCGCCGTTTCGGTTGGGATGCATTTTGCTTCGATTCGCCTGTTCACGCACTGGGACGAGGACGGCCATCCCCTGGCCCTGGAAGCCTATGAGGTTTCTGATGTGGACGGTGAGCGTAAGTTGAATTATACGCGCCACATTGATTTTGATCTGGAGCTGTACGGCAAGCTCGATCTTGAGACTGCGCACGAAGTGCATATCGTTCCGGACATTCAGGGCCCTGAAGTGGGTTTGCCGGATACGATGCGCGCGATGATGGCGGAGCGTGGCTGTCGTAGTTTGATTACGGCGGGATTGCGCGCCGGACGGCGTTGGTTGGGCCAGTTGGCCTTGTACGGGCAGTGGTCGCTCGTCGAAACGCCCTCGCATTATTTGAACGTAATCGGCAGCACGATTGTGGATCAGGTGGCGGGGGCGCTGTATACGCGCTATTTGTTGGAGCAGATCGAACGGCGCGCTCAGCGCATGCAGACGGCTTCCGAAGTTTCTCGCGCTGCGTCTTCTATCATTGATCAGAGTGTGCTGTTAACCGAAACCGTCGAATTGATCCTCGAACGCTTTGACCTGTACTATGCCGGCATCTTCTTGCTGGATGATTCCAGACGTTGGGCGGTGTTGCGCGCCGGCACCGGCGAGGCCGGAAAGCGCATGTTGGGCGATGGACACCGCCTGGAAGTCGGCGGTAATTCGATGATCGGTACATGCGTGGCCATGGGCGAGCCGCGTATCGCTTTGGATGTGGGCAAGGCGGCGACCCGTTTCAACAACCCCCATCTGCCGCAGACCCGTTCGGAGATGGCGTTGCCTCTTGCCAGCCGTGGCGAGGTGATCGGCGCCATGACCATCCAGTCGCGCGATGTGGCGGCGTATTCGCAGTCGGACATCGCCATCTTGCAGACGATGGCCGATCAATTGGCGAACGCCATTGTCAATGCGCGCCTGATTGCGGAATCCGAAGCCCGGCTGGAAGAAGTTCAGCGTCTACAGCAACGTTACGCCGTAGATATGTGGGAAGGCCATCTCGAGACGCGGGATTTGTACGGATTTAGTTACGATTTGAATCAACTGTCCCCACTGTCTCAATCCATCGAGCCTGCGCCGGAAGCGGCTGCGCCTGAGGCGACTTCACTTTGGGCGCCCAATTGGGAAGACATCGCGCACATGCAGGTCGGGCCGGAGGGTGGCGATGGCGGGGCGTTGCTGGCGCCGCTCGAAATGAAGGGTGAACCGGTGGGCATTTGGCGCTTTGAGGAACCGGGAGCGCCGCGAAAGTGGTCTACCGATGACGTGGCCGTTCTTGAGGCCGTGCGCGATCAGATTGCGCTGGCGCTGGAAAACCGCTTACTGCTCGACCAATCCCAGAATTCGTTGCGCGAGACGCGCCGGCGCGAGGCCGAAGTGCGCTTCTTGCAAGAGGTCGCCGCTTTCTTGAACGAGACCGAGGACGTGGTGGCCTCTGTGGATGCGTTGCTGTCGCGTTTAAGTTCCTTTCTGGCGTTGGACGTGCTTTTCGTAGCGAGTTACGACGGGCGGAACGGCTCCTCGCGGATCATCGGGGTGGGCCAATTGCCCGGCGTTGAGCCGATCCCCTGGCTGGATCGGGAGTTCCCCGATGGCAGCCTTGCCAGCCAGGTTTCGCGGCAAGGAACGCCGCACGTCGTGGATGATTTGCAGACGTCACGACTCTACATGGAAGAAAAAGAGTTGGTGATGCTGGGGATTTCCTCTCTGGCGGTTTTGCCGTTGCGTCTGGGGTATCGCGCTTTGGCCGTGCTGTATTTGTGCAGCCGCGCGCCGGGGACCTTTGCGCGGCCAGACCTGTTACCGATCTTGTCGCAAATCGCGGCGCAGGTTGCCTCGGCGATTGAGCGGCGTACGCTGCTGTTGCAGGCGCGAGCCAGCGCCGGGGAATCCCGTACTTTGTACGAGGCGACCAGTGCGTTGGTGGGGGCGACCTCCTACGACGTGCTTTTGAAGGCTATTATCGAGCACACGATCCTCGGTGAAGCCGCGCGCGCTGAGATCCGCCTGTATGTGGCCGATCCCGAAAGCGGTGATAATTATGCATTGGTGGAGACGGTGACTTCCCGCAGCAACGACCCGAATTTGCCGGCTTCTCCTCTGAGCGAACGGGTGCGGGTGACGGATATGCCGGCGCTGTCGTTGGTGGGCCACGATGTTTGGGTTTGTGAAGACATCGCCGCGGATCCATTGGTCGAGGCTTCGATCCAGAACTGGTATCTGCAACAAGGCGTGCGCGCTATCATCATCGGACGATTTATGATCGGTGTCACCGATACCGGCGAGCGTCTGGGGTTCTTCCAGATTCAGTTCTCGCAGCCTTTCCATCCAACCGATCAGGATATTCGCCTTTATGATACGATCCTGCGGCAGGCGGCTGTGGTTATTTCGAACCTGCAATTGCTCCTCCGCTCGGCCAATCAGACTAAACAATTGAGCGCCGCGGTAGACCTGGCTAACGTGACCACGGCTATCTCGAATCGCGCGGATCTGTTGCGCAACTCGGTAGATTTTCTTAAGGAGCGCTTCAATCTCTATTTTGCCGGCATTTACCTTCTCGACAGTGAGGGGCAATGGGCTGTGTTGGAATCCGGCAGCGGTCAGGAAGGCAAAAACCTGCTCCAGATGGGACACCGGTTGCAGGTAGGTTCCACGTCTATCGTGGGGTGGTGCGCCGAACGTTCTCAGCAACGCATATCGTTGGATGTCTCGAAGGATTCGTTACATTTCGCCAATCCATTGTTGCCGGAGACGCAATCTGCGGTAGCGTTGCCCTTGATCAGTCGCGGGCAGTTGATCGGCGTGCTCTCTGTTCAAAGCAACCGGCGTTATGCGTTCACCAAAGAGGAGATTTCAACGCTAGAGTTGATGGCGACGCAATTGGCCAACGTGATCGAGAGCGCGAATCTCTATCAGCGCTCGCAGAGTTCGCTGGCCGAGACGCGGATGTTGTACCGTTCGTCGCAGGAAATTACCGACGCCAGCGCCGTTGATGCCGTGTTACAGGCTGCCGTCGCCGGTATTTCCCAGCGCCAGGAGCCAGACTGGATTGCCGCTGCCCTCTTTTCGCCCAGCGATCGCCCGACCGAGTTGCGCATCGTGGCAACGTGGAATCGTGAGGGTTCCGCTGAGCCGATGCGTTCTTTGCCGTTGGACAAGATTCGCATGTTCCACGACATTTTGCAGGCAGAGGAGCGTTTCATTACGCCGGACATCGCGCAGGAGCCGATCGTGGACGAATATATCCGCGACTTCTATGGCAAATTGGGCCTGCGCGCTACGGCCGTTTATCCTCTGGCTGTGCGTGACGTGCAATACGGTATGTTGATGGTGCACAACTGGAAAAGCCGTGAATTCTCTACATCTGAGTTGCGCTTCTATGAGGGTGTGGCGCGACAGGCGTCGGTGGCTTTGCAGAACATTAGCTTGATCGAAGCCACGCAGGAAGAGGCGGATCGCCGGGCTTTCTTGAACGAGGTTTTGCAGCGGGCCTCAAGCGAGTTGGCGACCTTGCCGCTGATGCGCAATGTGGGCAGGGTGATTGCGTCGAAGCTCGCGATGCCGGTGATGATGTGGCGTTGGGACGGCCATGCCGCCAGCCCGGTGGCCGTGTTGGATGAGAACGGTTCATTGTTGAACGGCGATAAGGAGCCGCCTTCGTTTTTGCCCACCGAAATTCCGGCCATCTATCATGTCATCTCTGAAGTCGAATCGGACTACATTGATTTTCGTGGACGCAAAGATAGCCTGATGTTGAGCTTCACGGCGGGATTGCGCGCGCCATTGCTTGAGGCCTTTGCCGTGCGTTTGAGCGTGCGCGATACGATTTTCGGCGTGTTGTTGTTGGGGCGCCAGGAAGGACACGGCGAGATTGACGATCAGGTCCGCGAGACGGTGCGCACTGCCGCCATTAACGTCAGTGTGGCCATGGAAACGGCGGCGCTGTATCAGGAAGCGCAAGATACTGCCGAAAAGCTCAAGGAAGTGGATCAGCTCAAGAGCCAGTTTATGGCGAACATGTCCCACGAACTGCGTACTCCGTTGAACTCTATCATTGGTTTCTCACGGGTGATTCTGAAAGGGATTGACGGCCCGTTGACCGATATGCAGAAAACCGATCTGACCGCAATCTACGAGAGTGGCACGCAGTTGTTGAACCTGATCAACGACATTCTCGACATCTCCAAGATTGAGGCCGGCAAGATGGAGTTCTCGTATGAGGCGACCGATCTCAAGGAGGTTGTCAAGAGCGTCTTGCTGACCTCTTCGGCGCTTGTTAAGGATAAACCGATCGAATTACTCACCGATATCCCCGCCGATTTGCCGACGGTCATGGCCGACACCCGCCGCATCCGGCAGGTCTTGACCAACTTGATGAGCAATGCGGCCAAGTTCACGGATCAGGGGTTCATCAAAGTCTCGGCTATGTACGACAACTACCAGGTGATTATGAGCGTGCAGGATACCGGCATCGGCATTCCACCCGACCGCCTGGGCGCGGTTTTCGTACGCTTCGAACAGGTGGACTCATCTTCGACGCGCCGTTACGGCGGAACCGGTATCGGGATGCCGCTCAGTCTGGAATTCGTCAAGGCGCACGGCGGCACTATGTGGTTGGAAAGCAAGGTCGGAGCCGGCTCGACGTTCTTCTTCTCGTTGCCCATCAAGGGGCCGGAATCCAAATCCATGAAAGAAGAGGAAGCCGCTGATGATGGTCGCGTCAAGGATCCGACGTCTCACATTGTGTTGACCGTTGACGACGACGAAAGCGTCATCACTATTTTCCGCCGCTATCTTGAAAAGCAGGGTTACATCGTGTTTGGGCTTACCGATAGCGCCCGCGTGGTCGAAGAGGCGCGGCGGCTGCGGCCCTACGCGATCACGTTGGATGTGATTATGCCGGGTAAGGATGGTTGGGAAGTCATTCATGAGTTGCAGTCCGACCCCGATACTCACGATATCCCGGTCATTGTCTGCTCCATCACGAGTGAGATGGACCGGGGCTTCAGTATGGGGGTGAGCGATTACCTGGTCAAACCGATCAACGAGCAAGATTTGTTGGATGCTCTGATCCGTTTGGGGCAGCCTACGGAAGAGGGGCACATTCTGGTCATTGATGACAATACCGACGATCGCAAACTGCTCCACCGGATTCTTACCGACGGCGGCTACCAGGTGGAGGAGGCCAGCGGCGGCGCAGAGGGCATCAGCATGATTCATACCCATCCGCCTGCACTGATCATTTTGGATTTGATGATGCCGGATGTGGACGGGTTCGCGGTGTTGGAAAATCTGAAGGCCAGCACGGCGACTTACCGCATCCCGGTGGTGGTCGTGACGGCCAAAGAATTGACCGAGTCTGAAAAAGATATGTTGCATCAGCGCGTGGAGGCTCTGTTGCAAAAGGGCATCTACGATCAGGAACAGTTGTTGCAGGATGTGACGGTGGCCTTGAAGTCTATTCGCAAGGCTACCGCAGAGGCCCGGCAACGGAAGCAGAAAACGACGGAAGAGCAATCTTCTAAAGGTTGACAGCCTTTCATCTCGGTGTAAAATGACCGGGTTTGTTGAGGTGCAAAGACCTCAACTTATTCTCAAAACTACTTTTCAGGAGGTTACCATGGCTTATGTCATTACCGATCAGTGCGCTCGTGCCGGCCTTTGTGTAGACGTGTGTCCTACCGATTCGATTCACTTTGTGGACAACGATAAGAAATGGCCTACTTATTACATCAACCCTGACACCTGCATTGAGTGCGGCGCCTGCGCTGGGGAATGCCCTAACGGTGCAATCCTCGCCGGCGGCGAGGACGGTGCGGATAAATTTACCGACGTCAATGAAGCATTCTTCACGAAAGGTCCCGGCAAGGATCTGATCTAAGACCGGTGGTGAGGGGTTATCCCTTACGAGTTTCTGTGATCTCCAAAACAAAGGCCGACTGTAAAAGTCGGCCTTTTT
>DAOUFX010000294.1:0-6878 GCA_034429675.1 Anaerolineae bacterium
GGTTGGGGGGCGGGTTGCGCCCGCCCCCAAACCCCCCAAGATTTAATGGGCAATAGAAACCCTGTTCCAAACATCAATCATACAACAAGGACGGCATGGGTGTAAATATCCCGATGCCGTCCTCTGAATGATCAAACAGAAACTCACCCGTGGTTGTGAGCAGACGACTACCCCTTCTTCGGCGCCAAAACCAACCGCATGTCAATCGCCATCGCGCCGCGCCCTTCTTCAAAGACCATCAACGGGTTGATATCCATCTCGACAATGTCGGGGAAGTCGGTGACCAACTGGCTGATGCGAAGCAGCGCATCTACCATCGCCATGTGGTCCGACGGCGGCTCGCCGCGCACGCCCTCCAAAAGCGGATAAGCGCGAATCTCGCGGATCATCTCGTCGGCCTCGCGCGGGCTGAAAGGCGCAATGCGGAAGGAAACGTCCTTGAGCGCCTCAACGTAGATACCGCCCAACCCGAAGGCGACCAGCGGCCCAAATTGTGGGTCGCGGCTCATACCCAGCAACACCTCGCGCCCTCCGCGCACCATTTCCTGGACCTGGCAGCCCCACACCCGGGCCCCGGGCACGTAACGTCCGGCGCGGTAAATCATCAGGTCGAAGGCGTCGCGCACATCGCCGGGGGTGCGCAGGTTGACTTTAACGCCGCCCACATCAGTCTTGTGCAAAATGTCAGGCGACGTGATCTTCATCACCACCGGGTACCCGAATTCCTCGGCGATCTCCACCGCTTCTTCCGGGCTATGAGCCAGGCGCGAGCGCGGCACGGTGAACCCATAGGCCTTCAAGACTTCCCACGCTTCGGCGTCGCCGATCGAGACACGCCCCTCGGAGCGCACACGATCGAACAACTCCTGCACCGGGGTCTTGTCCACGTCAATGGGCACCACTCCGAAGATGCGGCGATCCTGCTCTTTGCGGTAGGCGCTCATCGCGGCCAGCGCATCGGCGGCGCGTTCGGGGAAGGGGTAATTGGGGATTCCGTACTCCCACAGCACGTCAACGCCGGCCTGGATGCGCGCTTCGCCCATAAAGCAGGCCAGCACCGGCTTGTTCGATCCCTTCGATATGCGTCCCACGGCGTGCGCCGTCTCGGCAATTTCGGTCATAGCCTGCGGCGTGACGATGACAATGACGCCGTCTACCGAAGGATCGTTCAAAACCAAACCCAGAGCATGTTCATAGCGGTCCGAAAGCGCGTCCCCCAGCACGTCCACCGGATTGGCGGCGCTGGCGGCGCCCGGCAACTTCTCCATCAACTTCTCGATGGTCTCCGGCTTGAGGCGGACGATATCCAGCTTGGCGCGTTCCAAAGCGTCGGTCGCCAGGATACCCGGCCCGCCGGCATTGGTCACAATAGCGATGCGATCCCCCTTGAGCGGAGGCTGGTAAGCGAAGGCGCGCGCGTAATCGAACAGAGCTTCCATCGAAGTCGCGCGGATGATGCCGGCCTGATTGAAAGCGGCCTTGTACGCTGCCTCCGACCCGGCCAGGCTGCCGGTGTGCGAAGAAACGGCGCGCGAACCGGAAGCCGTCACGCCGGACTTAATCGCAACCACCGGCTTCTTTCGGGTGACTTCCTTGGCCGTTCGGATAAACTTCTGCCCGTCGGGCACGCCCTCGACGTACATCAGAATAACCCGCGAATCAGGATCATCGGCCCACGCGGACATCAGATCAATCTCGCTCACATCGGCTTTGTTGCCCAGGCTGACAAACTTGGAAAACCCGATATGGCCGCCCATAGCCATATCCAGGACGGCCGTGCCCAGAGCGCCCGACTGCGACATAAAAGCGATGGGCCCGCTCTGCGGCATCCCGGCGGCGAAAGTGGCGTTGAGAGGTGAACCGGTGTTGATCACGCCCAAACAGTTCGGCCCGATGAGGCGAATCTTGTGTTTCTGCGCGATCTTGACCAGCTCCATTTCCTGTTCCAACCCCTCACGTCCGGCCTCACGGAAACCGGCGCTGATGACGACCACAGCGGGAATCTTCTTCTGCCCGCATTCTTCCAATGCCGGCAGAACAAAACGCGAGGGGATCACGATAACGGCCAGGTCAATCTTGCCCGGAACCTCCAACACAGAGGTATAAGTCTTCAGATCGAGAATGTCTTCCGCTTTGGGGTTGATGGGGTAAATTTTGCCTTTGAAACCGGCTTTGACGATGTTTTCCAATACGGCAAACCCTAGTTTTTCAGGGTCGCGCGAGGCACCAATCACTGCTACTGACTTTGGGGAAAAAAATGTGTCTAACATGCCCTCTACCTTATATAAACTTACGATATTCTTAATGATTCAGGGGAAAAATAAGACAGCCACAAGGATTTGACCCTTTCCACAAAAGCGGTCTTACCAAAATCCGACCTTCCTCACAATGGCAAAGAAAAAGAAAAGCATTCCTGCTTTTCTTAATCTTTAGCGATCTTATGGGTTTTAAGATGGACGGTTAAGACAGCTTCAGCGCCGGCCTGGTTTGGGTCATGGAAAAAACGCTTCAGCAGACTGCAATGCTCGACAACTGCTGCTGTAAAAAATACCCGGACCAGGTTGGTGTGCGCATACTGTATACTCACCATTATCCCCCTAAAACAGCCACAGTATAGGAGATGTTTGGCAATTGTCAAGGTTTAGTCAGATGCTTCAGCCAAAGCGGGCGCCCTATGGTAATACGCGCAAAACCGTATGCCGCAGCAGCAATTCCAACAAAAGCAACCCTAACGCAGGGAGCAGCACCCACACGGCCAGCTCTTTGTAACGGACAAAAACCTGGACTTCTATCTCGGACTTTTCCAGGGTATTGATCTGTTCGTAGACCTGGCGCAGGCCCTCGGTATCCGTCGCGCGGAAATACAGAGCGTTGGTCGTTTCAGCGATGGATTTGAGAAGGTCTTCGTCAAGCTCGCTCTCAATCATCTGGGTGCTCGGTCCAAAGATAGTGTCCACCGGGAACGGCACCTGCCCCGGCTTGCCCATGCCGATGGTGTAAACTTTGATATCCAATGCTTGCGCCGCCTGCGCTGCCGTGAGCGGATCAATCTGGCCGGCGTTGTTGACGCCATCGGTCAGCAGGATGATGACGCGGCTCCTGGCGTCGCTATCCTGCAACATCGCCGCCGCCTGCGCCAGCCCCAACCCGATCGCCGTGCCGTCGTCAAGCCCCAAAGCGGGCGCCAGATTGACGGAAGACAGCAATTCACGCAACGTGTCGTAATCAAAAGTAGGCGGGCACTGGCTGAACGCCTGCTGCGCAAAGACCACTAACCCGATGCGATCGTACTTGCGCTCCTGAATAAACCCGTCAATAACCGACTTGGCCGCCTCCAGACGATTCTGCGGCTCAAAATCCAGCGCCGCCATGCTGCCGGACATATCCACGGCCAACACGATGTCCACGCCCTTGCCGCGCACGATCTCGCGCTCGCGGCTGAACTGCGGGCGGGCAACCGCAATCACCAGCAGGCTCAATACCAGCAACCGCAGCGCGGTAGGAAGCCAGCGCAATTGCACGCGCAACGATTGCGGCAGAGCAACGGTCAGTTGCACATCGGAATACTGCAACGTCGCCACGCCCCGGCGCGCGCGGCGCCACAGATAAAGCGCCAACGCCGGAACGCCCAACAAACCTAACAGAAACCAGGGATTTGCAAAATGGAACATAGTCTTGTTATCGAAAGTGAAAATGAGTGACAGGAAATTGGGAATTGGGAATCAGAAATCGCTCCCAAAGCTCCGCAATCTGAAATCAAAAATCGGTACGGTCGGGCCGGGTGTCGTCCACAAACGCGCGAGCGCGGATCACGGCGTCACGGGCGGGCGCGACGGATGGCGCAAATTTGGCAAACTTGACCAGATCGGCCTCTTCCAGCAACTCGCGCAGCGCCGTCAACGGCTCGCCCTTCAATGTCACCGCGCGCAGCGCCGCCACCAGCTCGTGCGTCGTGCAGTCCAACGCATTGACGTCGTAGATGCCTTCGACGTAAAGGCGCAGGCAGTCGGTCACACGGGTGTAGTGCTCCTTGAATTCCCCACGGGCTGGCAGATCCAGCGCCGCAATCTGATCCAGCGTCGCGTAGGCGATCTCCTCCGGCGGGCGCGGATCCACGAATTCAACCTCAGGGCTTTCCGGCGCGCGACGGCGCTGCGGCAGACGCGCCCAAAGCCAGCGACCGGCGAAGTAGAGCGCCCAGACCAGCAGCGCCCCGCCCGAAAGCCACGGCCAGAGCGGCGGGTGCGGCAACGTCGCCTGCGGCTTGAGATCACGTTTCTCGATCTCGCCGTTGGCGTTGGGCGTGACCCCGGCCAACACACTGGCGATGGACACGGCCAGCGGCGTCGCCGCCGCCTCGTGTTCTCCCGCCGCATCCTGATATTTCACTGTCGTCGCCGGCGTCTCGTGGTTCCCCGGCGCCCAGAGCGCCACAGTCGCCGCCAAAAGGTACGTCGTCTTGCCGTCCTGCGTCACCGGCGACTCGACCGTCTGCGTCAAAACCTCAAAATCGCCCCAGGCCTCCGGCAACGCCGGTAGCGTCACCGGCACGCCCTCCGGCGCAATCACCCGCAGCCGCAGCACTAACGGATCGCCCACCGTCCAGCCCGTGTCCGGCGGGATGTCGCTCTCCCACAACGCGATAACATCGGAGGATTGGGCGAAGGCGGGAGCGGGGAGTAGGGAGTAGGAAGTAAGGAGTAAGGAAGCAAGAAACAAAAAGCAGAGAAACGGACTGCGGATTTTGGATAGAGAACGTGAAACGTGAAACGTGAAACGTGAAACGTGCCGCATCAGCGCCTCCACCGGCGCGCCCGGGCGCGGAAGAATGCCATCAAAGGCGTGATGTAATCTTCGCCCAGCGTCACGGGAATGTGATCCACTTTGGCGTGGGTAAAGGCGACGTCGCGAGCTTCCCGGCGCGCCGCCGACTGCGCCGCGAAGGCTTGCCGCCAGGCGGCGTTACCGCTGTCCACCCAGACGCGCTTCCCGGTTTCGGCGTCGTGCAACGCGACCAGGCCCACGTCCGGCCAGTCGCATTCGCGGGGATCGGTGACGCTCACCGCGACCAGATCGTGGCGGCGGTTGGTGACCACCAGCGCGCGTTCGTAGGCGCGTTGCATCCCCGGCTGCGGCAACAGGAAATCCGAAACCAGGAAGACGATGGCGCGACGTTTGAGAGTGTGATTGAGCCGGTCCAACGCCAACACCAGATCGGTGCCGCGATGCTGCGGCGTGAACGCCAACAAGTCCCGGATCAGCCGCAAAACGTGCTTGCGTCCTTTGCGCGGCGTGATATGCAACTCAACCTGATCGCTAAACACCATCAATCCGACCTTGTCGTTATTGGTGATCGCCGAGAACGCCAGCACCGCGCCCAACTCGGCGGCCAGCTCGCGCTTCAAACGTCCCGCCGTCCCGAACAACCCCGACGCGCTGGCATCCACGGCCAACATCACCGTCAACTCGCGCTCCTCAACGTAGCGCTTGATGAACGGTTCGCCCATCCGCGCTGTGACGTTCCAATCAATGGAACGCACCTCGTCGCCGGGCTGGTAGGCGCGCACCTCGTCAAATTCCATCCCGCGCCCCTTGAAAATCGCGTGATATTCTCCGGCAAAACTTTCGTTCACCAGATGGCGCGTGCGAATCTCGATGCGCCGGATTTTTTGGATCAGTTCGGATGAAAGCATAGCTTACAATGACTCGATTCGGTATTTTTCTGAAACGTGAAACGTGAAACGTGAAGTTGCCAATGCAGTTCCTATCACGTTTCACGTTTCACGCTTCACGCTTCACATATTATGGCACTTCAACGTGATCAAGAATCTGCTGCACGACGTTCGTCGCGATAATCCCCTCGGCTTCGGCTTCGTAGGTGACGATGACACGGTGCTGCAACACATCCACCGCAATCTGTTTGACGTCCTCCGGGACGACGTACCCGCGCCCTTGCAGAAATGCGTGCGCTTTGGCGGCCTGCACCAGGTAGATCGTCGCGCGCGGCGAGGCGCCATACGCGATCAATGAGCGTAAATCCGCCAATCCGTGCGCTTCAGGTTCGCGCGTCGCAAACACCAGGTCCAATACGTACTCCTGAATTTTTTCATCCACGTAAATGCCGCGTGTGACCTCGCGCGCCTTCAATATCTGCGCCGGCGTCACCACCGGCTTGACCGGCGGCAGCGGCGTTCCGGTCATCCGTTGCAAAATCAGCCGTTCCTCGTCGCGCGTAGGATACGTGATGACCAGTTTGAGCATAAAGCGGTCCACCTGCGCTTCGGGCAACGGATACGTGCCCTCTTGCTCGATCGGGTTCTGCGTCGCCAAAACCAGAAAGGGCGCTTCCAGGGGATACGTCGTATCTCCGATCGTCACCTGGCGCTCCTGCATCGCCTCCAACAACGCGCTCTGCACCTTGGCCGGGGCGCGGTTGATCTCGTCGGCCAGAATCAGATTCGTAAACAGCGGCCCCTTGCGCGGCGAGAACTCGCCGGTGCGCGGGTTGTAAATCTGCGTCCCGATCAGATCGGCAGGCAACAGGTCGGGGGTAAACTGAATGCGCCGGAAGCTCGCCTGGATCGTGTCGGACAGCGTCTTGACGGCCAGCGTCTTCGCCAACCCGGGAACGCCCTCGATCAAAATGTGACCGTCGGCCAGCATGCCGATCAACAACCGTTGGATCAGTTTCTCCTGCCCCACGATCACTTTGCCGATTTCGGCCAGCAAATCCTGAACAAACACCGCCTCCTGGCGCACCTGCTCGTTGACTTCCTGAATCGTTCGTTCCATAGTCACCTCAGAAAATAGCCCGCCGCTGACGCGGCGGAGGGTTAAAAGGAAGTGTATTTTTTCGTGCGGGGGTACCCGCACGAAAA
>DAOUFX010000295.1:0-8230 GCA_034429675.1 Anaerolineae bacterium
GAGGGGGTTGGGTAAAGTGCCCCCCAACCCCCTCCCCTCTTTATTGAAAACTGGCCGTAGAGTCGCCCGACTCTACGGCCAGTTCGGTTACAACGCTTTGCCGTCCCGCGAAAGTCAGCGCCGTCGAATCAAAAAGGCGATTCCGGCAAAACTCAGCAGCAACGCTCCGAGCAGGATTGCGCGGCTCCAGAGGTTTTCGCCGGTTACGGGCAACAACACCTGCTTGGGAGCCGCGTCGGGCAGCGTCACTTCGACGCGCACTGTCTGCCCGCCCCCTGACGGCAACTGGTAGGTCGCGCTGGTCGCAAGCAGCGCGCCGCCGTCGCGTTCATAGATCAACCAGCGGAATGGGCCACGCCCAAATAGCGAGTCTGGAACGCTCCAATGCTTGCTGCCGCCCGTTGCATCCAGCGTATCGAGGGCGTCGCGCCACCCCTCGACGTCGTGCCAGGCAGCGCTCTCGTCTTGCCACTGCACCACCGTCCACATACTCTTCCAGTTGTACTGCGACATGGCCTGACTTGAGGCTTTGACGACCAGTTCCAGCGTGCTGCTGTTGGCGCCCGGCGCTGTGCTCAGAACCTGTGGTGTAGGCGTCGCTATGGGCGCAGACGTCGGCGTTGCCTCCGGGGTTGACGTTGCCGTCGGGCTTGGCGTGATGCGCGGGGGAAGCGCCGCTGGCGCCGCCTGGGTCAGGGATGGCAACATTCCGAAAAGGAGCAGGGCGCTCAATAGCGCCAGATAGCCAGGCCACTTCCCAGGGTTCAAAGGTCTCTTGATGTGCATACTTTCCTCCATTCTTCCTTATTCCTTGTCTTTGCAGTCTTCCATATTTTGCGTATAGAAACCGGGTTTCTGATCAATGTGAACAGGTCTCTAGCGCAAGCTGCGTTTCATGGATGTTAAGAAACCCGGTTTCTTCTGGAAAATGCAAACACTGTGCTTATTGACTATGTTTGCGCGGAGGCAAGAACTCCGAGAGCGGCGGAAGCGGCTGCTCTGTCTCAGCCTGCTCCCCTTGGGCCTGAACCGCCATTCCGCTGGACTGCACCGGCCCGAAGACGTTGTTGTAGGGCAGGGCGTTGTACTCGTGTTTCTCCATCACTGCGCCATACGTAACCTCGACGCCATCCACGATCTGGTTGACCGAGTCCACCTGCGCCCACACCTGGGTGCCGGCAGGGATCGTGCCGGTGATGGTGCTGTTGTCGGGGCGGTAGTAGGGGCTGGACATTGTCAGGATCAATTCCTCGCCCGGATCCAGCGGGAAGGCGGAGGCCGTCACACCCCAGGCCAGGCCCTGGGTCGCCAGGTCCCACCATTCCTGCCCGCTCTGGCTCGGCGGCGTGCCGGGCGCGATGTAGACGTCTACCCAGAATTCGTTGACCGTGTCCGCCAGGACGGCTTTGTCGCCCTGGTTGCGGATGGTGACGGCTACGCTGTTCCCGGTGACCACCAGCCCGGTGACGACCAGATCGGGCGCCGCCACGTAGTTGCGCATCACGATCGGCAGGGCTATTTTGTGGAGGATGGCGACCTGCACCGTCGCGCTGTCGGAGTCTTCCACTTGATCCCAACCACCGGCGTTGTAGGCCGTCCAGGTGGCCACGTTGGTGGTTGTCTGGGTAACGTTGGCCGAAACGGTGAAGAAAGCCGAGGCTCCCGGTTCCAGGGTGTAGGCCCAGGCCGTGCGCAGCGTCCCCAGGTGGCTGTCCACCAGATCGTGCAGCGACAGGGCCACTTCTCCGGTGTTCTCGACGGTGTAGCAGTAGACGACCGTCCCGCCGGTGTAGGGCAACTCGACGAGGTCGCCGGTCGCGCAGACGGATGGATCGGTGCCCACGGTCTTGGTCAACGCGATGCCCGGCGCTCCGCCGACGGTGAAGGTGACGGTGGCGCTGCCGCTCACGAGGGCGGTGGTGTACGTCGCCGTGTTCGCGACCACGTCCAGGTAGTCGCCGGTGTGTGTGACCACGAAGCTGAAACGCACCTCGCTCATGCCGGAAACCACGCCGGTCCAGTTGAGCGTCTGCGGAGTTCCCGGTGTGATCGTCGCGCCAACCGGTTGTTCCACCCAGCGGGCAAAGGTCGTTGCGAGCGGCAACGGGTCGCTGACGTGAACGTCGCGCGCGTCCAGCAGCCCGGTGTTGGCGACGACGACGGTGTACGTCACCGGCCGGTGATACGAGACGTTCTCCTGCGGCGTCACCGACTTGGTGATGCCGAGGATGTAGGTGTCCACGCTCACGCCGACTTCCGCCGTGTTGTTGTCCAGGTTGGGGTCGAACAGGGTCGTGGAGACGCTCGCGGTGTTGGTGATTCGCATCGTCGCCGTCGGGGCCGACGCGGTGACGAGAATGAGCGGCGCCGGCCCGACTGCCAAGCCGTCCAGCGTGCAGGTGAACACCGGCAGGGCGCTCACGTCGCAGGCCCAGCCATTGGTGATGACGGCGACGTCGCCCAACTGCGGCGGCAACTGATCGCTTACCACGATCGGCGCGCCGGCCAGCGGGCTGGGCCCGGCGTTGCTGATTTCCAACGTGTAGGTCAAGGGCTCACCGGCGCCGACGACTGCCGGGGTCACCCGTTTCGCAATTCCCAGATCGGCGTACGGGCTGACGGTGGTGGTGATGACGACAACGTTGTTCTCCGGCGCGAGGTCGTCGGTGGTGGAGGTGATGCCGGCGGTGTTGGTGATGACGCCGCCGGTGATGGGCGCGGTCACGGTGAAGTTGAATACGGCCGTCTCGTCCGCATCCAGCGTGGGTGTCTCGCACGCCAGGTTTTGGCTGCCGACGCCGCTGCAAGTCCAACCGGCGGGCGCAACCAGCGGCGGCTGCACGACCAGCCCGCTGTTGACGGTGTCGGTCAGGTTGACCGTTTCGGGGGTGGCGGTGGTGACTTCAAGTTGCCAGCCATCTTCGATGAGGCCGCCGTCGGAATACACCGTGTCGAGCACGTACAGGCGCCAGCGCCCGTTGGGCGAGGCGCCGTAGAACGTCGCCAGGCTGCCGCCGTACGGGCCGGGGACGGAGACGAATTCATCGGTCAGGCCGTTGTTGGTGGGGCGGTAGAGCAGGGTGTCGTCCAGCGGTTCGGCCACCGGAACGCCGCTGTCGTGGAAGACCAGGTCGAGGGCGTTCGCGTCGGAACCGCCGCCAGCGTTCCCCATCAGCAGCACATTTTGCCCGGTCGGCCCGACGAGCAGGATGCCCAGGTCTGCCGGGAAGCTGTGGCTGAGCCCGCGCAACGTCACCGTGAGGTTCGCGATGACGCCCGGCATGTTGTCAACCCACACCGAGGTGTGCGGCGGTTGCGCCGATCCGCGCCGGATCGGGATGCGGATGTCGTTGCCGTTGCCGACGCGCACCGTCGTCGTCATCGCGCCTGCCGCCGCCGGCCCGCTGTTGGTGACGATCACCGTGTAGGTCAGCGTCGCGCCGGCGTCCACCGGATCGGGCGTGTCCAGCTTGGCGATCGCGAGATCGGCGACGGGGCGGACGACGGTGTAGGCGGCGGCCCAGTTGTTGTCGGTGTTCAAATCGTACTGGTCGGCGGTGACGTGAGCGCCGTTGCCCAAAAATCCGCTCGGCGGCGCGGTGACGGTGATGGTGAATCCGGCCGAATTGCCGACAGGCAAGTCGGACAGCAACGTGCAGGTCACGACGTCCGCCTCCGGCATACCGCAGCCCCACAGCCCACCGTCGTCCACTTCAGGATCGAGGACGTCGGCCGGCAGGGTGTCCGTCACTACGACGTGCGTCGCGGTGTAGGGGCCGGAGTTCAGCACGGTGATGGTGTACGTCAGCGGCGCGCCGGGGTCTACCAGCTCGGTGCTGGCCGTCTTGTCCACGCTCACGTCCGCCAACGGGGTCACGAGCGTGGTCTCGACGGTCATATTGTCGGCGGCGTTGAGCTCCGTCTCGTAGGTGGTTCCCGTGACCCAAACGGTGTTGGTGACCACCCCGATGGACATCGGCGCGTACGCCGTGATGACAATTTCTGCCCAGTCGTAGGTTTCCTCCCAGTTGTAGCCGGTCGCTCCCATCGTTGCGACCGTGCAGGTGAGGGTGTGCGTCGCAATCTGGCACGTGTCCCAGCCGTCGGGCGGGGTGGCGCCGATGAACGTGCCGGAGAAGGTATCGGTGACCGTGACGAAGCGGGCGGCGCTGGGGCCGGCGTTGCGCACCAGGAGCGTGTAGGTCATCACCGAGCCGGGGTTGACCGGGTCGGTGCCGCCGTTCCACTCGTCGTCGTATTTCTCGACGATGAGGTTGGCTTCGTCGTCAATGATGGTGCCGAGTTCGGTGATGTTGTTCGTGACGGTGATCTCACCGCCGGTGGTCGAGGTTACGCCGGCCGTGTTGGTGATTCCGCCCAGCGCCCACGAGTCAATCCAGGCGCCGGCGCTGACCGTGACGGTTTCGCCGGCGGCCAGTGTCCCCAGCGTGCAGGTGAAAGTCTGATCCGTCCCCACGCAGCTGCCCATCGTCGCCGTCACCGCGCGGTGCGCCGGCCCAAAGCCGACCTGGTACAGTTCGGGCGTGTAGGTCAGATCGTCGCTTTCCAGCGTGACCTGATATTGGGCGTAACGATGGTCGGGCAGATCCAGCGCGGCTGCCAGCGGCATGTCGCCGCCGGTCAGTGTGGCGTCCTGCTCGGTGAATCTCGCTGCTGCCAGCCCGCCGGGGCCGACGAAGTCCGCATCGGCGCAGTCGGAGTCGGCGCAGGAGCGTGCTTGAATTCCCAGGCGCAGCGCGCCACGCAGGTAATGATCCACCACCTCGCTGGTCGAGAGCGTGCGGCTGTAGATGGCGACTTCGTCCAGGTCGCCGCTGAAGTAGGTCGTGGTGCCGGTGGGGCCGTAGGCGGCGCCCAACCGGTAGTGATCGCCGCCGGTCCACAGCGTCCCGATCCCGCCGCGCCGGCCTTCGCGATGCCCGTTGACGTAAAGCTCGAGGTCGCCGTTGCTCTGCGCCACGCCGACCAGGTGGTACCAGGTTCCCGCCTGCACGTCGGTGCTTCCGACGACCGAACGATCGCCGCCCGCGTTGACGTAGTGGACGAACTTTCCATCCTGGATGCCCAACAGGTGGGAGTATTGTCCGGGGGCGACGGTTTCGGTCAGGGCGTCGGTGCGCAGAATGAAGCTGGTGTTGGTCACCACCGCCGGGCGCACCCACAATTCTACCGCGTAGCGCAGCGGATCGTGTGCATCGTTGACGCGCAGCGTCTGGCTGAAGGCGCCGGCAAAGTTGTAGGCGTAAGTGAAGCGCCCGTCCTGGATCAAGCCGGGGCATTTTTCCGCGCCGGGCGCCGCCGGGCAGATGGCTGCTATGTCCAGCCCGGACGTGTTGCTGGTGACGCCCGTCTCTACCGGCAGAATAACCGAACTGGTGATGACGGTAGTGTCGGAGAACGTGTCCAGGTGCAGCAAGACCTGGTTGCCCAACATGTTGGCATTGCCCAGCTCGTAGGCCGTCTCGGCCGCGCCGTTGTCGGGCAGCGCCTTGGCGTACGGGCGGCGCGGCGTCCAGTAGAGTGAAGTCCAATCCACCACGTTAAACGCATCGAAGATGCGCGAGGTAAAGACGCCGGTGTGGGTGATGGGAGTGGACAATCGCAGCCAGTTATCGGCGGGGATGTTCGGGCGCCCGGTTTCCCAGTACGTGTTCCAATGTTGCCCCAGATCGAAGCCGCCCCAGCCATCGTCGGTCTGATCCACGGTGTGCAGCGTGGCGCTGGGGGGCAGCGTGTCGGTGATGACCACGCCGGCCATCGGCTCGGCGCCGCGATTGGTGACGGTGACGGTGTAGACGATGCTGCGACCGGCAATCGCCGGGTCGGGATCGGCCTGCTTGTGAATCTCCAGGTCGCGGAAAGGCACGGCGAGCACGACCGTATCCTCAGCCGGCGCGGCGCACTCGGCGCACGTGATGTCGGCGCTGTTGCTCACCGCCGTGCCCGGCGGCGAACCCGCCGGCACGCTGAAGACTCCGGTCAACGTGATGACGCCGCCCGCGCCGGGCGGCAAGTTGGCCACCTGCCAGGTGTAGGCCGGCCCGCCGGTGTTGGTGATGACCGCGCCGCTGCTCGCAACGGCGACGTCGGCGATCTCCGCCGGGAAAAGATCGGTAAGGATCACGCCGGTGGCCGTGTAGGTTCCGGCGTTCGCAAAGGTCAGCGTGTAAGTGACCGGATCGCCGGGATTGGCAAACGCCGGGGAAACCGCTTTTTCGAGCGCGAGTTGCGGTTGCATGATCGTCACCGTGGCCGATGCGGTGGCGGTCATCGTCTCGCTGGGGACGCTGTTGGAGGCCGTCCAGCTTGCCAGGTTCACGGTTGTCTGCGTGATGTGCGCCGTGTGCGTGAACCAGGCCGATTCGGTCGGCGCCACCGTAATCGGTTGTGTCGTGAGCAGATTGCCCAACTCGCTGTCCGTTACCGTGTGCCAGTTAAACGTCACCGTACCGGTGTTGCGGATGCGGAAGCAGTAGTAGACGTCGCCGCCGCCGTAGGGAAGGGTCGCGGTATTTTCGGCGGCGCACACGCTGCGGTCGAGGCCAACCGTCTTGTCAAAAGTGATGCCGGGGTCGGCGCTGACACGGCCGGTCGGAAAAATGAAAAGGCCCGTAAGGGCGAGAGCCAACGCCAATAAAAAAGAAGCCCATGGATTTATTTTTAATCTAAAACCGGTGACACTCATCTCCTATTCCTCCTTGAATACTATGGCGGGATTAGGGATCAAGGGTTTGGGGGATCAGGGGGGGAATCCCTTAACTCCTCAATTCCTAATTTCCAAATTCCCTGGTTCAGGTAACAGAAACGAGGAAAAATCATGAAGTACTGTCTTTGCAGGTTTCATACTTTGCATATAGAAACCGGGTTTCTGTCCAATGTTGCCTGGATTTTCGGCGCAAAATATGGCCCATTGTTGAGTAAGAAACCCGGTTTCTTCTGAAAAGTGCAAATATCGTGATGACGCAACCCCCTTTGTTTATGATACCTTTTTTTTCAACAGAACTCAATAGCCGGATAGTCCTGTTAGAAAGCAACTTGAATCAAACCAAACTCGCTGGAAATGTAAGAGCCGCTTAACCCAAGAGCGCAGCCAGGTTCTCGCGGAATGGGGGAAAGATGACGCCGCGCTCGGTGATGATGGCGGTGATGTACTGGGACGGGGTGACGTCGAAGGCCGGGTTGGCTGCTGCGACGCCGTTCGGGGTGATCGAGTGACCAAAGATGTGGGTCACTTCGGTAACGGGCCGCGCCTCGATGGCGATGGCGTCCCCGGAGGCGAGCGCCATGTCAATGGTGCTGGTCGGGCCGACCACGTAGAACGGCACGTTGTGAGCGTGCGCCGCCAGGGCCAGCCCGTAGGTGCCAATTTTGTTGGCCGTGTCGCCGTTGGCTGCGACCCGGTCACAGCCGACCACACACAGATCAATGCCGACCGTGCGCATGATGTGCGCCGCGGCGCCGTCCACGATGACCGTGTGGGGGACGCCGTGCTGTTGCAATTCCCACGCGGTCAGGCGCGCGCCTTGCAGCCGGGGGCGGGTTTCGTCCACGTAAGCGTGAACGGGGCGTCCGGCCTCGTGGGCGGCGATGATCACCCGCAGCGCCGTGCCGTATTCCCCGGTCGCCAGCGGCCCGGTGTTGCAGTGGTGGAGGATGCGCAGCGGGCGGTCAGTGGGGGTGGGCAGCAGCGTCAGGGCGTTCTGCCCGATCTTGAAATTGGAGGTTTTCTCGAACTCGTAGATGGCGTGGGCTTCGGCCAGCACGGCGGCGCGCACCGCTGCCACCGACGCCAGGGCCGGGTCGTTCGCGCGCTTCAGCACGCGCTCCAGCGCCCAGAAGAGATTGACCGCTGTCGGCCGGGCCCGGCGGAGCACGCCGGCTGCCGTCGCCAGATCGCTGCCCAGCCCGGCGAGCGTCGCGGCGGCGCTCTGCTGCGCGGCCAGCGCCATGCCGTATCCGGCAGTAATGCCGATGGCCGGCGCGCCGCGCACCACCATCTCGCGGATGGCCGTGGCGACCTCGCGGTAATCCGTGTAGTCAAGGTATGTGAGCTGAGAGGGTATCTGTCGTTGGTCGATCAGTCGTAACACTCCGTCTACCCATTGAATTGCATGATAAGTCATGGCTTCTCCTCGGAAAATAGCTTACCGCTGACGCGGCAGAGGGTTAAAAGGGAGTGTTTTTTCGTGCGGGTACCCCCGCACGAAAA
>DAOUFX010000296.1:0-4788 GCA_034429675.1 Anaerolineae bacterium
TCGCGCGCATTCCCCCCCGTTGGGGGGGATTAAGGGGGGGGACGCCTTGGCGTCAGGCGCGGCGAATACTTTATGACACTAACCGATTTTTTAACTTTCAACGTGCCATTGTGCGGCTGTGACCGCTTCACGATTATCGCCGCTCCGAACTTGCCAACTTTCAACTTTTACCTTGAAACTCTTCCAATCCAGCAATCGGTAGTTCCACCCGCCCGCCCCCCGCGCCGTAGAGCAGGCAGTCCACTTCGCAGCCCAGGCATTCGGAGCATTTGCCTTTCTTTGCTTCGGATGGCAGAATGTTGAGCACCGGGCAGCCATTAGCATCGAGTTTGAGAATCTTCATCCCACACGCCTCGATGCACACTTTGCTCTCGCATTCGGCGCAAACCGTGTAATCGAAGCTGACCGTCCCGCCGGTCACCGTCTGAAATGAATATCCCCCCTGTTTCTTCTGACTTTCGACTTTCGACTTTCGACTTTCGACCTTCGCCTTTCGACCTCTGGCTTCCTTGATCAGCGAATCCAACCGCGCCGCGCAGAAATCCGGCGAATCGTCTTTCTTGTAACCCTCCACCGGCGCGGGAATGCGCCCGTTGAGCGCCTCCAGGATTTCCACGGCTCTGTCCTCGGCGTTGCCGCCCAGACGCACCACCGCCGGCACGCTCAGTTGCGCCTCCAGGAACGCCTTGAACAGCCCGCGCGCCGAATAAAACTGCTCCTGGCTGGCGACGCCGGAGCCGGAGCCGAAGTAGCCGTCAATGGGGCCGGTCGCCAGGATAATTTTGGCCGCCCGGTAGACCTTGCTGGCAGGAGGATTGCCGCTGGTGTCTACGAAGGTCGCCACCTTGTAGCCCTGGCGCAGCACCGCGTCCATGCTCATCATCGAACCGCCGCCGCCCGCGCCGTGGAATCCGATATGCCCGCTCCCTTTCTTGAAATCCTCGGCCATCTGGATGAAGTAGAACGTGCCGCGGTAGTCGTTGGCCTCCACGTCGTAAGCGATTTTTTCCAGCACCGTGGGCGGACGGTCGTACTCGCGAGCGATCGCGATGCCCAAATCTTTGTGGCGGAAAACAGCGTAGTCGTCCACCGTAACCCGGCAGTCGGCGGCAAACAACTTGCCGCCGGACGTCAACACCAACGGATTGATCTCGGCGCTGCGGGATTCGTAGGCGCAGGCGACCTCGTACAGCTTGACCAGGATTTCGCCCAGATCGCGTTGCAGCGCGCCGGTGATACCGGTCTTGCGCACCAGATCGCGCGCCTGATAGTCGTGCAGCCCAAAGGCGATGTCTACGTGCATGCTGGCGACCTTGTCAGGATGCGCTTTGGCGATATCTTCGATGCCGCTGCCGCCGACGCTGGAGAACATCACCAACGGCGCCTGTTCGCGGTCGTCTACGATAACGCCGGCGTAGAATTCCTGCTGCAAGTCGAGTTGCTCTTCGACCAGCACCTGATCAACCGTAAACCCTTTGATCTTCATGCCCAGCATGGCCCACGCCGCCGCCGCCGCCTCATCCGGCGAGGTAGCCTTGCGGATACAACCCATGCCGGCCCGGCCCGTCACCCACGCCTGAGCCTTGACCATCACCGGTTTACCGAGCCCTTCGGCCAGCGAGCGCGCTTCTTCAGGCGTCGTGGCGACAAAGCCTTCCGGGACGGGGATATCGAATTGCCGTAGTAGAGTTTTGCCCTGGTATTCGTGCAACCGTGCCATGAGGATACTCCTTCGAGAATAGCTGTTAGCTTTTGGCGGTTAGCCTTTAGCCAGAATCGCCGCTGACGCGGTGGGGTTAAAAAGGGAGCGTTTTTTCGTGCGGGTATCCGCACGAAAAAACACTCTTCAAAAAACGGGAGCCGGATTTACCAGCTCAGGGTAACGGTGAGATGCGGGCTGCCGTCCGCCCAGGCGCCATTCGGGTCTACCAGCACGATTCGCACGACGTCCCCGGCGCTGCGGCGCAGGTTCAGCGGGCGCCCGCCGCGCAACAGGTCGGCCAGACGGATGGTCGCGCGCGGCAGCGCCATATCGCCGACGAAGAGCAACAGTTGCAGGCCGCGATCCACGCTCTTGGGCGCACCCGTGGCGAAAGTGATCGCAATGCGCGTGAACGTTGCTTGCGCCGGCAGCGTCGTTTGCGCCTGTGTGGAATCGAACAGCACCGCCTCGCCGTTGACGAACGCGGGCTCGCCGGAGAAAACCTCCGGCACGCCGGTATCCGCCGGCGCAAACTCTTCTGCCTCGAACGGGTCCATGTCCGCGGCAGCGCCCAGGGTTTCTCTCTTTGCCCTCTTAAAAAGGCCCGTGGCCTTGGCCATTGACCGGGGCGGAGCCGGAGCCGGCGACAACATCGCAAAAGATGGCGCCGCGCCGGGGACGGCGCCCGAATACCCGACGCCCACCGCTGCCGGGCGGCTCAGGAAATCCTCCGACCAACCGGACGGCAGCGCATTGGCCACGACAGCCGTCGCTTCCACCGGCTTGCCGGCCTCGGTGCGCACGGCGACGAAGGCCGTCTCGGCGCAGGCGATGCCGTAGCTCAGCGACTCGCGCACCAGCAGCGGCTTGAGCGCCTCCAACGCCGACTTGTAAGCGTTCTCGGCGTAGACGCTGGCATCCTTATCCACCAGCACTTTCGGATCGTAGCCCAGGCGCTTCAACTGCGACTTGAGCTGCTCCGGGTCGTAGCGGGCGTGGATCAGGTATTCCAACCCCAACAGCCGCCGCGCGCCGAACAGCGCTTTGATCGCCGGTTGAGCGCTGACGGTCAACTTTGCCGTCAAAACGGCAACTTCTCTGTCCGGCGTCGCCAGACGGAAAATCAGGTCGCCATCCCTTGCCGGAACCCGTCCGGCCACCCAGATGGCGCGACCACACGGCAGATCGCCCAGATCAATCACCGTCCTGGCGGGCTTTGCCTGGACTTCCCGTCCGGAGGCTTCGCCGTCGGCCCGGTTGATCTCCAGGGTTAGCCCCGTCAACACCGGCTCGGACCAATCGCCCAACAAATTTTCCAGTGAGGAGGTGATGTCCTCCTCGTCCGGGCTGCTGGTGAGGAAGTAGGCCACGCCGCCGCCGCGCTCGGCCAACTCGTTGGCCAGGAAGCTGTTGGGCGCGGCGTCAATGCACAGGACGCTGATGCGCCGGGCATCGTCCTTGCGTGAGGTTTCCTGGTCGGCCAGGCGATACAAGCGTCCCTCGTCGCTCACTTCGGCGTCGGTGACGAGCAGCACGTGGCGGGCCACGTCTTTGGCTTTGCCGCGCTTGAGCTTGAGCGCCTGCTCTAGCGCGATGCCCAGTTCCGTGCCGCCGCTGTCCCGGTTTTTGTCCAGGAATTCGGCGGCGGCGCTGAGATGCGCTTCGGCAGCGGACACCGGCTCCGGTTTGAACCACTTGGTCGAATTGTGGAACAGGCCCAGGTCAAACGTATCGTGCCCCACCAGGCGGGAAAAGAAGTTGTTGACCGTCCAGTCGGACGCCTCCCATTTGGCGCCGGACATCGAGCCGGAGTGATCCACCAGCAGGATGATTTCGCGAGGAACCCCTGTGCCGGGTTTGTGCTCGGAGGGCGGCGCGACCAGGGCCATAAAATAGACCTGGCCGGCGGCCTTGTCCGCGTGCACCATCACGCTCAGAGCCGGGCGGTCTTCGCGTTGATACGGCGTCCAGGTTATCACGAAGTCCCGGTCGGGAATGACCTCTCCTTCGCGCAACTGGATGCGGCGGTCATGCTCCCGCTCGTCAAGGAACGTCTCGATGCGATGCGTGGGGCTGGTCACTTCGCCGACCTCGCGCACCAACACATTGAGCGCAAAACGATGGCCGGGATCGCGCAGCAACGCCAGCGGTTGCCCCTGCGCGTAACGGGACGCCGACGGATCGTTGGGGTTCAGCTCGTCCTGGCGGACATAGCGCGGCGCGGTCGTCAGAGGCACCCGCAACATCCAGCCCGCAGTGTCGCCGTAGGGGCGCACCAATTGGACGTAGTCGGTTTGGATCAAGACATCCTCGTCGGGTTGGATGCCGGCCACGCGCAACGTAAAAACGCTGGGGGATTCGCGGGTGAGCAAGGTCGCCTGCTTGCCCTGTTGAACGGCCTCCTGATAATCGGCCTCGGCCTGCTCGCGCTCTTTCAGCTGCGCGACGATCTCCACGTCGCCGAAACGCACGCGCGCGCCCGTCACCGCCGCATCGCCGGGCAAAGGGAAGCGATACACGGCCTCCAAAACCTTGTCGCACTCCTTGCGGCTGTACCCGTAAGTATGGACCACCGTCAGCGCCGCCAGCGGCCCGATGATTTCCCCGCGCAGCTCGGTGCGTCGCAGGGGCACGAACTGCCGGGTTTCCGCCTCCCCCACAACTTCCAACACCCCCACGCCATCGGGGCGGGAATTGGCATACATCAACGGATTGAACATACAAAGCCTCCTTTAGCGCTTTTTGAATTCAGCGGCGCGGATGTTCAGCCCGTAGCCCACCGAACCGGTGCTGAACTCGCGCGCAGGGACCTCCTCGTCCACAAGGATATGGGTCTCGTCGGCGGCGTCCACAATGAGGATGCGCACCTTCTCGGCGGGCAACAGACTCTCCTGCTGTTGCGCGCTCATCTTTTTGCTGCCGGTGAGAATGACATTCACACCGATCGAAAATTGCGCCGCAGGCTGCGCCGGTTCGTTTTTACGTACAATAGGCATAGTTTAATTCTCCTTCGAAAATAGCCCGCCGCTGACACGGCGGAGGGTTAAAAGGGAGTGTTTTTTCGTGCGGGTACCCCCGCACGAAAA
>DAOUFX010000297.1:0-6288 GCA_034429675.1 Anaerolineae bacterium
GGGGGTGGGGGGGATGCCGGCCGGGATGGGCTTAGGCTTGCCGGGGCGGATGCCGGCGGGCGTGGCCGTCGGGTCGTCGGGTTGGATGCCATACGTCATCACCGGCGTGGCCGTGGGGTCGTCGGGGCGAATGCCCGTATCCACGTTGGGATCGGGCGTGTTCGTCGGGTCGTCAGGCTCGACGCCGCGGCTTTTCCCGTCAAATATCTTGCACGCCGTCGCCCCGATGGCGGCCAGCATCACCGCGCCGATCTTGCTCAGGAAGGCGCGGCGCTCCGGGTCGGGTACCCGCGTGTTGGCGATGATCGCGTTCAGTTGCGCCGCGGGGATCGTGTTGATCATCAGCGTTTCGGCCTGGGTCAGCTCCAGCTCGATCGCCTGCGCCGCGCCGGCGCGCTTTGCCAGCAATTGCCGGTGAAAATCGGCATCCACCGCCGCCTTCTTGACCAACACCTCGACGCCGCGCGGAATCGCGCCGTTGGCGCGTCCCTGCGCCGGAGGCCGTCCGCCGACGATGGTCGTGCGCACCACTTCGCTTTCCGGAGTCTCTGTCTCCTTTTTCATAAACGCCTCCTTTGGGATTTTTGATTTTCGATTTTGGATTTTAGATTTTGGATCTGAAGCGTGAAACGTGAAACGTGATCACACAGATTCGCTGATTCGCAAATGGCAAATGGCAATTCGCTGACTCGCTGACTCGCTGACTCGCTTTCATTCTAGCATAAATTCATCGCTTTACATTGTTTTCAGCTAAGGTATAGTTGGAAACGTGGTAACGATACCGAAATTACGTTCTGTTCTGGGATTGGCGCTGGTGCTGTGCGTGCTGTCGGCCTGCAGTGCAGCGCCGGCGCCGCCGCAGGCGACTGCCGGGGTGTTGGATCTGCGCCAGTGGAATTTCGCCCGCGACGGTGTGATTCCGCTGGATGGCGAGTGGGAGATTTACTGGAGCCAGCTCTTCGCTGGCAGCGCCGCGCCGCGGACGCCGGACGGGTACTTTGTCGTGCCGGCTTCCTGGTCCAGGTCGCCGCGTCCTGACGGCGCTTCCGGCTCGACGGGGTATGCGACCTTGCGCTTGCGCATTTTGTTGCCGCACTCGGATGAGTCCGCCGCACTGTTACGATTCTATATTGAAGATGCGTTGACGGCCTATCGTCTGCAAATTTTCGACGCCGCCGGGCACCCATTGACTGCGCCGCTTCTGGGCGGCCAGGTTGGAACGGATTCAATGACTTCTGTTCCGGCGCGCCAACCTAACACCGTTCCGGTTCCCCCCGCAGATGAGTGGATTATCGTCTGGCAAATCAGCAATTTCATCAACCCGGACGCCGGTGGGCCGAAAACTGCTCTGCGTCTCGGTAGTGAGACGCAATTGCGCCGCGAACTGGAGTTGGGGTATCTCAGCAACGCTTTGATCCTCGGCATTCTGTTTGTGATGTGCATTTATCACCTGGCGCTTTTTGCGTTGCGACCGCGTGACCGGGCCACGCTGTGGTTTGCGTTGCTGTGTCTGGTGATTTTCTTCCGAGTGGTGGCGACGGCGCACTATCTCGAAATGTTTTTCCCCCCTTCCTCGGTCTGGCATCTGGCGCAGAAATTAGAAATTCTGAGTTTCTATGCCGGAACACCTATCATGATGGCCTTTATTCACTGCACGTTCGCGGAACATAGACGCGGGTGGGTTTCCCGCGTGTTGTTAGGGGTGGGGTTGGCCTTTACCGCGCTTATGATATTGACTTCTCCCTGGATTTATCTGCGCACGCTCCAGGTCTATGAAGGTTTTACAGCTATTGTGACCGTGTGGGTTTTCTATGTGTTGGCGCAGGCTCTACGCGCCGGGAACCGGCTGGCCTGGTGGATTATTGGCGGTTTCGGCATCTTTATTTTGACTTTTGCCAATGACATTCTGACCAGCGAGCGTATTCTGGATTCGGTATACCTGGCGCCATACGGTTTTTCGGTCTTCATTTTGTTTCAGGCCATTGTAATGGCGGTCAATAACCAGCGGGCGCACACTCGCGCCGAAAGACTGGCGGTGGATTTATCTCGCAGCGAAAAGAAGTACCGCGCGCTGTTCGAGGAATCCCGCGACGCCATCTTCGTGACCGATCAATGGGGGCGGGTGGTGGACATGAACCGGGCCACTCTGGAATTGTTCGGCTATCCATCCTCGGCGATTTTGGCGACTGATTTCAGGCTTTCCTTCTTCAAGCCGGACGATCTGGCGCGTATGGAGCGGATTTTGGATGAAACCGGTTCTGTGCGCGATTTCGAGGCTCTGTTGTACCGGCATGACGGCGCGATGATGGATTGTCTGATCACAGCGGTGTTGCGCCTGGGCGCGGGCGGCGAGCGGATGGGGTACCAGGGAATTGTGCGGGACGTCTCTGCACAGCGGCGAGCCGACGCGGAGCTGCGCCGTCATCGCGAGCATCTGGAAGAGCTGGTTGCAGAGCGGACGGCGGCCATGCAGACGTTGATTGACATCGGCCGCGAGCTCTCCTCCACGTTGGATCTGACGCATTTGTTTGAGATGGTCGCTAAACAGACGGCGCGCTTGATGTACGCGGAAAACATGTTCATCGCGTTGTACGATTCTGAAAAACATGAGGTGGAATTTGTCCTGAGCCTGAACCAGGAGGAGGTCATCACCGGCACGCGCCGTTCCGCCGACATCGGTCTGGTGGGACACATCCTCCATCATCGCGAGCCGTTGCTGCTGCATTCTGCAGTTCCCGGCGCCGCGCGACAGTTGGGGCACGAGGTGATTGGCCATAAAGCCGCCGCCTGGCTGGGCGTGCCGATGTTGGCGTCCGGGCGCATCCTGGGGGTGATTGCCGTGCAGCATTACTCCGATTCCGACATGTACACTCAGGAAGACGCTGCGTTGTTGCAATCCGTCGCCAATTACGCCGCCATCGCTTTGGACAACGCCCGGCTCTATCTGTCTGCCGAGGGGGCGCGGAAAGTTGCCGAAGAAGCGCGGGAAGCCGCCGAGGAAGCCTCGCGCACCAAAAGCGCTTTCCTGGCGACCATGAGCCACGAGATTCGCACACCGATGAACGGCGTCATCGGAATGACCAGCCTGCTGTTAGATACGGCGCTGACTTCCGAACAGCGTGAATTCACCGAGACGATCCGCGCCAGCGGCGAGGCGTTGCTCACAATCATCAACGATATCTTGGATTTTTCCAAAATCGAGGCCGGGCGGATGGAATTGGACAACCATCCCTTCGATGTGCGGGAGTGCATCGAGAGCGCTCTGGATATGCTCTCGGCTTCTGCCGCCGAAAAGGGGTTGGAGATGGCCTGTTTCATTGATCCTCAGGCGCCGCTTGCCATCGTGGGAGACGTGACCCGGTTGCGGCAAATTTTGATCAACCTGCTGAACAACGCCATCAAGTTCACCAATGCAGGCGAAGTGGTGGTGTCGTTGGAGGCCAGGCTGGTCGGCGTTGCCGATGTGGCGCCGGAGATCGCCGAGATTTCTCGCGTCCCCCAGTACCTTCTGCATTTCTCCGTCAAAGACACCGGCATCGGCATTCCGGCTGAGCGGATGGGACGCTTGTTCCAGTCTTTCAGTCAGGTGGACAGTTCGATGAGCCGTAAGTACGGCGGCACCGGGCTGGGTTTGGTGATCAGCAAGCGCCTGGCCGAGTTGATGGGCGGGACGATGTGGGCGGAGAGCGAGGAGGGCGCCGGCAGCGTTTTCCATTTCACGATGCGCGCGGCGTTGGCGCCTTTTGTGCGCCCGACCTACATGCACGAGGCTCAGCCGGATTTGCGCAACAAGCGCGTCTTGATCGTGGACGATAACGCCACCAACCGCCGCATTCTGCTGCTCCAGACGCAGGCGTGGGGAATGCAGCCGGTGGCGACCGGGCTGCCGGCTGAGGCGTTGCAGTGGTTGGGGCGCGGCGATGATTTCGCGGTCGCGCTGCTGGATCATCAGATGCCGGAGATGGACGGTGCGACGCTGGCCGCCGCCATCCACGAAACACAGCCGGAGCTTCCTTTGATTATGCTCAGTTCCCTCGGTCAGCAGGATTTAGGGGGGATGTCGCCGCATTTTGTCGCTTATTTGCTCAAGCCGCTGAAAGCTTCGCAGCTCTATGATGTCTTGGTCAAGATTTTTGCCACGGACGCGGATTTCTCGCCGAAATCGGCGGCGGGGTCGGTGTTTGACGCGGGATTGGCCGGGCGCCTGCCGTTGCGCATTCTGTTGGTGGAGGATAACGCCGTCAATCAAAAACTGGCGCTGTTGATGTTGGAGCGCCTGGGGTATCGCGCGGACGTTGCGGGAAACGGTCTGGAAGCGGTCGCCGCCGTGTCGCGCCAGCCTTACGATCTGGTGTTGATGGACGTGCAGATGCCGGAGATGGACGGACTGGAAGCGACCCAACGCATTCACGCGACGCTGGCGGCAGAGGTGATGCCGCGTATCGTCGCGATGACGGCCAACGCCACACACGAGGCGCGGGCGGAGTGTTTTGCCGCCGGGATGGACGACTACATCAGCAAACCGGTTCAGGTCGCCGATCTGGTCGCCGCGCTGCACCGGACGCGCTGGGTGGGCGACATCGGCCCGGCATGCCTGCCCGATGCGCCGTTGCCGGATGCCCGATCTTTAGCTTGTGAAGCCAAGGCGGCGACACCGGTTGTTTTGGACCATGCCGTTTTGCGGGCGCTTCACGCCTCTCTCGGCCGCCGCGCCGACAAGAAACTGCTGACTCTCATTGACGCCTTCTACGAGAGCTCCGAACGCCTGTTGGGCGAGCTGCGCACGTCCCTGGCGCAGGGCGACTGCGAAACCTTGCACCGTTCGGCGCACTCCCTCAAGTCCACGTCCGCGGCGATGGGCGCGCAAGCGCTGTCCGACATCGCCCGGACTTTGGAACATGCCACCAAAGAGATCATCCCCCCTGAGGCCCTCGATCTTATCGTGCAGGCCGAGGCGATGTACGCCAAAGTCAAACCGGCGCTGGCGGACTTCGACCTGAACCGGACGGATTAAAGCGATTTCTGCGCCGGCGCCTCTTTCTGGCCCAACAGCCGGCTCACCCAACCCGGTCGCAGCTCGATGGCGTCGCGCGGGCACATTTCGTGGCAGCAGTAACAGCGGATGCACTTGCTGTCGTCAATGTGCGCGTGTTTCTTGCCGTCGCCCTCGATGGTGATGGCTTTCATCGGACATGCCTGGCGGCAGACCCCACATCCCACACAACGGTCATTCTTCACGATCGGGCGGGCCGTCAGTCCTGGCCTGTACAGCGGCGTGAGCAGGCTTTGCCACCAGTTGAGATTTGCCAATCCGGCGGCGGGGTGGATGGCTTGCGGGAACTTGAAGTCAGCGATGCGTAGCCCGGCGATGTCCGCTCCAATCAGTTCCACGTCGGCCATTTGCGTGGGCTGCAATCCCCATTTTTCGGCTTCGGCCAGAACCGGGTTCATCGCGCGGGGCAGTTGCAGAACCTCGCTGGCGACGAGGTCCAGGGCCAGCGGGTTGGTCGCCGCCAGCAGCAGCCCGATGGGGCGGGGATCGCCGGAATTTGGCCCGTTGCCTTCCATACCGATCACCGCGTCCATAATCGAAAGGCGCGAGCCGACGCAGGCGCTCAGGTCGAGCAGCATTTGGGCAAAGCGCGCGGTGTCGTTCAACTTGGCGTGGTACCCCGCCTTCGTCTGCCCCGGAATGGCGCCGAAGTGGTTTTTGACCGCGCCGGTCATCCCCATATACGTGTGCGTCTTCAGTTTGCACAGATTGATCACGCCATCCGCCTCGATCAGCGGTGTGAGAATCTCGAAATGTTTGATCAGGCGTCCTTCGGGAAACGATGCGGCCTGGTAGGTGGTATCGTAGTTGAGCGCGAGACCGGCGTTCTGCGCGGCGCCGCTCATGCCGGACTTCTGGTAGACGCTTTTGAGCACACTTTCCCGGTAATCGTGTCCCCCGCCTGGGCTGTCAATCACGGTTCCGCTCGCTCCGGCAGCGACGACCATTCGCCCTATCGCCTCCACGACGCTGGGGTGGGTGGTGATCGCGCGTTCCGGTTCCGCCAGGGTCAACAGATTAACTTTGAGCATGATCTTTTCGCCGGCGGCGACAAATGGGGCGATTCCGCCCATCATGCCCAATAGTTCGGGTAACTTTTCGGGTACTTGCTCGTAGGTTGCGCATTTTACGACATATACTTTGTTGTCCATGTTTGCTCCTCAGTAGTTCGCCGCTGACGCGGCGGAGGTTTAAAAGGAAGTGTTTTTTCGTGCGGGGGTACCCCCGCACGAAAA
>DAOUFX010000298.1:0-5069 GCA_034429675.1 Anaerolineae bacterium
CGCATTTCTGAGCCTGGTTATACCACGAATGCAACGTTTGCGGGGATTGAGGAGCGGATGCTCGATTCTCGAATGTTAATGTGCGAATTTTAATTCAGAGTGAAAGTATTTTTTGGGCGAAACGAGAGTAATGAGTATTTGTATCAATTTTCCGGAAGAAATGGGGGATGGAAAACCGGTTTGAATGTCGGTGAGCATGAGATGTCTCTAGCGCGTGCTGCCGATTTCAATTCCCCGACCGAGGCATTCGAAAGTATAATAGGACGAGCACCAGGTCCTAATGAAATGTATCGAGTCACAAATGTAGGGACAGCTTTGAGTAATCATTTCTATCCATACTACAACTCCTTGATTGAGGATAATCCTTTCGGACATGTCTCTTTGTATGCATCTGGACAATGGGATCCTAAACTTTTTGATGCTCTGTTCAATCCCATATTCTTCGGACCACCTCAGCCGCTCATACCGCAATAGATCAGGAGACAAAATGGGAATACATTACGCGACAACCTTCCAATATGAAGAATATCGAAATAAAGTACAACTGCTAGTTACACAGGTTGACCAACAGAATTACAGGCTGCTAAAAGAGCAGGTATGTAAGGTCATTGAGGAATTCCAAAATGAATATCCCCTTGACGATATGGGACAAGTGAAATATGTGGATGGTATGACCAGCAATGTTCTAACGCAAAAATGGCCGCTTTTAGAGCTTGATGGAGATGGGCTGGTAGACACAGATGAAATAGTAACACAAAATGCGCCTTCTTCACAAGATTTGGGATACTGGTTCTTGATTATATTGGCACGATATTTGAAACCTTGCATCTCTCCTTTAGGCAACTGGTATGTGCTTTACAAGGTGCTAGAATCTTCAGGGTGGTCATTATCTGATTGTAAACTACTCTTTTATGGTCTCCCTACCTATACATTGCTTAAGCCTAACTTGCCGGAGCAATCTACCAAACCCTTAACAGTAGAATCACCATATTGGTTATGGCTACACCCAGGTAGAGCTTGGTCAGGCTGGCTACCAACCGCTGAAGTTGACAGACTTTTCAGTAAGCTTTCCCACACAGAAAATCAATTAAGCGATTTTGATTTTGGTAGAATGCCCAACATCAATGCAAGTGACGCTGTTGTCATTAAAGACTACCGAGCGTATCTTCAAGCTGGATTTGCTGACACCATAACTATGTTAGCTATGGCCCAGAAGCATCATTTAGGATTGTTTATGGGTATTACAATATAAGTGGCCTGAGTGATATCTGAGTTTTTAGTCCGCATTACCAAAGCTGTGACCAGTTTTTTGAACGTGTCACAGCTTTGGTCATTATGGCGAAGGGACATCATCCGACAATCGTGAGCGGCGCGACCAGCGCCAGCTTCGTGTATGACGGCAGCCTGTCCTGAGCGCAGTGAAGGAACGGCAACCGCGTCAAATCGGTGATGGGCGGCGTGACCACCACCTACATCGGCAACACCTTCGAGTGGACCGGCAGCGTCGCCACAATGGTCAAATACTACTACGCCGGCGGCCAGCGCGTCGCGATGCGCAAGGGAACCGCCAACCCCACCTACCTCTTCGGCGATCACCTGGGGTCAACGGCCAAGACCTACATCCATAAAGGCGGCGTCATTCACTCTCCGCAAAACCCGAATTGTGATACAATCTGAGCGTAGGACGGAATGGAATTCCCACCGCCCTCTAAAAATATGAAATAGGCGGAAAGAAAATGGCTACCTGGCTGACAAAAACACCTCTGGATTATCCCGACCTGATTCTTCAAAAAATCCCCGGCGCGCCCTGCATTCTTAGTCTGGATTCGGAGCCCGAAATTTTGACCCTGCTCCACACGATTCTTCAACGGGCCGGATACCAGCATTACGGCGTCACCGAGCCGGAAGAAGCGCTCGAGATTCTGCGCAGCGGCGTCGTTGATTTGTTCACACAAAGCGTTGTGCGCAACGGAATGAACGGCTGCGAGCTCTACCAGATCATGAAATCCGAAAGGTCGCTGCGCGACATCCCCGTCCTCCTCATCAGCAGCGTGGACCCCGCCACGCTATCTGAGCAATCCTTCAAGCTCATCGCCGATCTCTACCCGCACAACTACATCCCCATGCCCTTCGGCCACAACCGGCTGCTGGCCGCCGTCGCCGCCATCGTCACCCCGCCGAATATGGTAAACCTCACACCCAAGTAAAGCGCGTTGAAACGTTCAAACGTTTGAACGTTCTAACGCTCCAAGAAAGGACAACACCGATGAACAAAACACCATCCCTTCCCCACTGGGACATGACCTCCGTCTATCCGGGGCCGGACAGCGCCGAATACCTCGCCGACTTTGCGGTGCACCAGCAAACGATCCGCGATCTTATCCGGCATTTCGACGAGCACGCCATCGCGCTTTGCGCAACGCCGCCGTCCATCAACGCGGAGACCGTTGCGCTCTTCGAAACCACGCTGGCCCGCTTCGACGCTACGCTGACGCGACACAATCTCCTCAACACCTACATCCATAGTTTCACCAGCACCGACTCGCGCGACACCGTCGCCCAGACCCGCCAGAGCGAACTGGCTATCGAGCGCGTCCGCCTGAACCAGCTCGACGTCCGGTTCACGGCGTGGTTAGGCGGCCTCGACATCCCGGCGCTGCTCACACGATCGCCGCTGGCGCAGGCTCACGCCTTTATGCTGCGCCGGGCGCAAATCGAGGCGCAACACCAGATGTCCCCCGCCGAAGAGAGCCTCGCCGCCGAGCTCAACCTCACCGGCGGCAAAGCCTGGGCCAACCTCTACGACAACTACACTTCACAGATCACGGCCGAAGTTGAGAGCGCCGGGGAAACACAAACTCTGCCGATCACGGCCATCCGCAACCTGGCCCTCGACGCAGACCGCGAGGTGCGCCGGCGCGCCTACGTCGCCGAGCTGAAAGCGTGGGAGTCGCACGCGCTGCCTATCGCCGCCGCGCTGAACAGCATCAAGGGGCAGATGAACGCGCTGACCCAACGACGCAGCTGGGGCAGCCCGCTGGACGTGGCGATCTTCAACAACAGCATCACCCGCGACGTGCTGGACGTGATGCTCGATACGGCGAAGACGTTCTACCCCACCTTCCGGCGCTATCTCAAAGCCAAGGCCAAAGCGCTGGGGCTGGCGCAATTGTCCTGGTACGATCTGTTCGCGCCGGTGGGCGCAGACCGGCGGGAGTGGTCGTTCGACGCGTCGCGGGAGTTCATCGTCCGGGAATTCGGCGCGTTCTCGCCGCGGATGGGAGAACTGGCGCAGCGCGCGTTTCGGGAGCGCTGGATTGACGCGGAACCGCGCGACGGCAAAGGCGGCGGCGCCTTCTGCATGTGGCTGCGCAACGACGAATCCCGCGTCTTTGCCAACTTCTCGCCCGACTACGGCGCGATGAGCATGCTGGCCCACGAGCTGGGCCACGCCTACCACAATCTGGCCCGTTCGCAGTGCACCTACATGCAACGGCGCACGCCGATGACGCTGGCCGAGACCGCCAGCAACTTCGGCGAGATCATCGTGCGCGAGGCCGCCCTCAAGACGGCGACGCCGGCGGAGCAGATTACCATCCTGGACGCCAGCCTGCAGGACGCCACCCAGGTCGTGGTGGACATCGCCAGCCGCTTCCTCTTCGAGTCGGCGGTCTTTGAACAACGCAAGGATCGCGAGCTTTCTGTCGAGACGTTCAATGCTCTGATGTTGGAAGCGCAAGCGGCCACCTACGGCGACGGGGTGAATCCCAGCGAACGCCACCCGTATATGTGGGCGGTCAAATCTCATTATTATGGAACCACCTTCTACAATTTCCCCTACATGTTCGGGCTGCTGTTCAGCACCGGCCTGTACGCCTGCTACCGGCAATCCCCGGGAACCTTCCTGGACGCCTACGACCAACTCCTGGCCGCCACCGGCCTCGATGACGCTGCAACTCTGGCAGCGCGCTTCGATATGGACATCCGCCAACCCGCCTTCTGGCAGGGCAGCCTGGAACTGATCGCAGCGGATGTGGCGCGGTTTGAGGAGCTGGTCGCGGGAGTGGCGAAAGCGTAGATGCCGCCGGACGTCCTTGAGGAGAACTTCACGGTTCAAATGATGGATTTCCCCACCCTTGAAACTGAACGCCTGATCCTGAGAGCCGTCACCCTGGATGACGCCGCGGGCATCTTCGCAAACTTCTCCGACCCCGACGTGTCGCAATGGTTTCTCGACCAGCCCTACACGCAAATCGAACAGGCCGAGGCAGTCGCGCGCGAATTCATCACAAAGGCCCAAACCGGCGCGGGTCTCGTCTGGGCGCTCACGCTAAAAGAGAACGGCGAATTCATCGGCACGTGTGGCTACGAGGACCTTGACGACAAGCAGCAAGGCGAAATCGGCTTCGATCTGGCCCACAGGCACTGGGGACGCGGCTACATGACCGAAGCGCTTCGCGCGATCATTGCGTACAGCTTCACCACGCGCAACCTCGTCAAAATAAAAGTGATCACGCGCACGGACAACGCCAGATCCAAAAAAATGCTCGAAAAATTGGGCTTCAGCATCGCATCTACCGACGGCGCCTGGCATTGTTACACACTGCCCAATAAGCGAGAAGGGGATTAGGAACTGAGGAACTGAGGGATTGGGGATCGAGAAAAACGCTCCAATCCCCAATCCCCCAATCACTAATCCCCCAATCACTCATCCGCTATTTCAAAAGGAGGCAACTATGTGGACATGCGCCCAATGCGGTGAAGAACTCGCGGATCGAACGATTTCTTGCTGGCGGTGCGGAACCCCCAGAACCAACAAGGCAACAATAACGCTTGAACCCGCAAACATCGAAGACAATTCGGCGATCCAAGTCATTCCCTCTGCCTCCACCGAAAGGGTCCGAAAAACGAAGCCGAAAACCAACCCCCTATCCGTTGTCGTGATTATTGTGGTTACTCTCCTGGGCAGCTGCTTCCTGATAGCTGCCGTCATCTTCATTCTGGCGCTCCTCTAAAACGCCAAAAAAGGAACCCACAAGGGTGTTTTTCGCACGGGCCGGCCCGTGCGA
>DAOUFX010000299.1:0-14727 GCA_034429675.1 Anaerolineae bacterium
CCGGCGCACGAGCGGCGGATGGAATTGCCGGATTAAATAGAGATGATGCTACTGTTTTTCCTCTCCTAAGCGTTGGAGTCCGGTGTTGCTGGCCCGGAAGGGCGCGCCGCCGTGACGCCCATCTTCTCGAAGGTTTTCAATATTTTAAGCCGGCTATCTACATAGAAGTAGACTCCCAGGTATATCAGTATGAGGATTAGCCCAACTAAGTTACCCAAATAGATTTTGGGAAAAACGGGACTACCTATTATCCATACACACACTACAATTCCGAGTATGAAAAGTACCTTACGCCCCCGGTTGAATCTGTTAATTTGGATTCTTCGTTTGGCGGGCACAAGCATAGATTCAACAAAAGCATCATCTTCAAACAAATCGAGTTCCTTTAGTTTCATCTTACTTTTTCCCTGATTTTAAGCCATACGTCGGCTCTTACTATCAACAATTCTTTTCTATCAGCGTCGCAAACTCCTCGAAGAAACCCTGCGCGTCGTGTGGGCCGGGGCAGGCTTCGGGGTGATGTTGCACCGAGAACGCCGGGTAGTCGCGCAGCCGCAGCCCTTCCAGCGTGCCGTCGTTGAGCGAAAGTTGTGTCACTTCAACCGGGCCAAATCCTGCCGGACTCTCGCCGACGAGGATTTCAGTTGGCAATAATTCGGCCATTGTGAGGGAGGGAGTAGGGAGTAGGGAGTAGGGAGTAGGGGCAGAAGAATTGCTCGCTGATCCGCTCCCCCGCTCACCCGCTTCCCCGCTCACCCGCTCACCCGCCGCCTCGCCGATTCTTGATTCATGATTCATGATTCCTCCCCTCCGCTCCAACGGTTCCCACGCAATCCCCAAACTCGCCGGATCCACTGCAAAGCCGTGGTTCTGCGTGGTGATGAGGATGCGGTTCGACGTGAAGTCGCGCACGGGGTGGTTGACGCCGCGATGGCCGAAGCGCATCTTGTAGGTCTTGCCGCCGAGCGCCAGTCCGAGCAGTTGGTGTCCCAGGCAGATGCCCACGAGCGGGATGCGCGCCCCGAGCAGCGCCTGGATCAACGCGATCGTCGCGTGGAGCGGTTCGGGGTCGCCGGGGCCGTTGGACACCATCACGCCGTCCGGCTTGAGCGCCAACACCGTCTCCAGGTTGGCGTCGTAGGGTACAACCGAGACCGTTGCGCCACGCGCTTCCAACTCTCGCGCGATGTTGGCTTTGTAGCCGCAGTCTATGATGACGATGCGTGAAGCGTGAAACGTGAAACGTGAAACGTGGGGGGAGTAGACGGTAGACGGTAGACGGGAGACGGGGGCGGAGGGGATTTGCTGACCCGCCGGCTCGCTGCCCCGCTGACTTGCTTCCCCGCTGCCCCGCTGATCCGCTGATTCGCCGGTTCTCGATTCATGATTCATGATTCCGGATTCCCGCCTCTGAACTCGCCCCACCAGATTGCTCCCCGCCATCTGCGGGCTTTCGCGGACGCGGGCGACGAGGCTGGCCGGGTCGAGGTCGGCGGTGGAGATGGCGCCGCGCTGTGCGCCGTGCGTGCGCAGATGCCGGGTGAGCGCGCGCGTGTCTATCCCCTCGATGGCGATGATGCCCGCCTGCGTCAGGTAATCCAGGAACAAGAGCGTTGCGCGGTGGTTGTATATCCCCCGCGCCGCACGGTGCACCACGAATCCGGCCACCTGGATCTTGCCCGATTCCACGTCCTCCGGGTTCACCCCGTAGATGCCGACCTCCGGGTAGGTCATCACCACGATCTGCCCGCAGTACGACGGATCGGTGAGCACCTCCTGGTACCCGGTCATGCCCGTGTTGAACACGAACTCGCCGAAAGTTTCCCCCTCGGCGCCGATGCTTAATCCCCAGAAGAGCGTGCCGTCTTCCAGGACGAGCAGAGCGCATTTTGTGTCAGTTGTCATTTGTATCCATCCCCTCTGATTCTTTTTCCTGTAGCATCATCTCAAACTTCTCGTGAGTTCGCCGCGATAGACCCAGTTCGGGCAACAATTTCAGCATAGCATGGCCTGGCAGAAATTTTCGCATGATTATTATCCACAATCTCAGGGATTGGTTGATCAACCACAGCGCGATGCTGAAACACGTTACCCAGAGTGCCACGATCCCCCATAGTTCAGTTATCTCTTCAGTGCTCCGATAGCAGGCAGCGAGAATTGTAAGAGCACAAAGCATCGCAACCAGCTTGAATAAAGACAACGATATCTCGGCTATTTTGTAGGGTCGGGGGTCAAAAACCGCATCATTGATCGTCAACGATTGGGGTTGCAATTGTTTGTAGAGAAGGTGTGCAAAATCCTTGCGTTTACCGGCAGGCACCTTCTCAAAATCCGCAATTTGCAGATGCAGGCGAAATTTGTCGAACAAACCAAGAATGCCGCGACGCATAGCTCTGCGTGTTTTGCTCAGGTGAAACCATAGGAACTGTGCGGCAAACTCGGGATGAAAAGTATCCGCTGCAAGCGGCGCTACGAAGCGCACATCCGACTTTGCTTTCTCCCAAGATTCAAGATGACCTTCTGCTGTGGTTCGTTTCTCAATATCCTCCGCAAATTCACCCAGAGTTAGGATCATCTCACGGGACTTGAATACATGATAAGCGACAACATTTGCTATATCCCAGGATAAGTTAGCCTGGGGTACATTCATCCGTATTTGCGTTGGGCTTGCTTGCACTATGAAATCGAAGACCATACATTTTACCTTGATACTATCGCATTTAGATTCTCACGCTTCACGTTTCACGCCGCTGCGTTTTTATCTCCATCGGCAGGCCCCCGTTCCCGGCGGCTCTTCCGGATTCCTCGAATCGTGAAAAAGTATTCGGTTAAATCTTCCGAGAAAACCCGTTGGGCGATCCACTTCCAAAGCTGTGTCTCTGCGACGGCGAAGCCGATGCCGGCGGCGACGATGCCCAGCGCCATGAGTGTGCGCAGAAATGTTGTTTGTTGGGAAAACCAGTCGTCTACCGGAGTTTTTGAAATCCACCGGAGTATTATCCAGGCCAACAAGAATGATCCTGGAATGATGAGGCTATCCAGGCCACTTAGCCAACGATACCGTTGCGCGTCCACGGTTTGGCCGTTGATAGAAAGCGTGCGAATCGGCGCTTGCTGCAACAGGGAATACTTGAATTCCAATTGTTCGCGCCGGGGCAGCGTTTCGTATCCTTCGATGGATAACACAAGCGATGCTTTTGGGGCAAAACGCTGCCAAAGATTGGGCGGATTGAATTTCCCGATGGCCTGGAGAACATAGTATTGCAGGAAGACGACGGCGTGCTCCGGTTTGAACGCGGTCATATCGAACGGCCAAACGAGAACGGCTTCTTGCTCTAGCCCCGTGGCTTTCCCAACGCCAATCACCTTGTTTGTTTGGGCCGGCGAGAGCGCCAGTACGCTGTCCACGTCCAGCGACAACTCTGCTTCCGGGGCGCTGATGCACGCTTGTTTGGCATTGACTGTGATTTCAAGGTGTAAGGTCATGAGTTTTGGATATTCCCTCGAACGAGACACTATGGTTTACCGTCGAGCAACGCTATCGTATGCTCGATCAACTGCGGATCGAGACGCTCCCCGTGGCCGGGAACCACCACGTCCACGTCGAAGCGCGCCAGGTTGCGGACCGATTCCGGCCACGCCGCCATATCCGCATCCGCCGTGTTTCCCACGCTGTCTCCCCCGATGATCATACACCCGCCGAACAGCAATTTCCGATCGGGGAAATAGACCACGACGTTATCCGGCGTGTGGGAAGGGCCGGGGAAATAGACTTCGACGGTCTCATCGCCAAATTCAAGCTGCAACCCTTCGTCGAGGGGAAACGTGTGGTCGGGGGCCACGTAGGGCAACGTCCGGTGCACCTCGTAGTAGGCTTTGTTCTTGGGGTCTTTCAACCAATCCAGCGTCAGGGCCCGCAATGCGTCGCCGCGTTCCGCGAGCAATTTGACCGTCAAATCCGCACCGTAGACGGGGATGCCCTGTTCGAGCAGATAGGCATTGCCGCCCAGATTGTCGTAGTGATAGCCGGTGTTGATGGCGACGATGTCCCGCTTGCCCAGGCGCGCTTCCGCCCATTGCACCACCTGTTGTGTGGCTTCCGGCGTGTAGGGAGTGTCTACCAGAACCAGCGTCCCATTGGCCATTTCCACCAACAGCGAATTCCCAGGCCACGGGAAAGCGTGCGTGATGACGTACACGCCGCTTTGTATTTCCCGCAGGTACAAATCTTCAGAAAGATCGGAACGTGTCACCGTCGCCGTTGGTGTGGCTATTCCCGCCGCCGTTGGTGTGACCACCTCTGCTGCTGTCGGCGTCACTGCGACCGGCGGCGTGTTCACCACCGGCGGCTTCCCGCAACCGGATAAAGTCACTGCTAACAGAAACACAACCATTAAGAAAACCTTCTCCGCATTTACGCTCACCGACATCCTCCAAAATTAGTCTGTACACCGGGTTCTTGCCCTTTCCCGTCTACCGTCTGCCGTCTACCGTCTGCCGTCTACCGTCTACCGTCTACCGTCTACCTTCCGCGACATCACCTTCAAATCCACCCGCAACGACCATCCCACGCTCTCCCAAAACGCCATCGCATCGGCGTTGTTCGCGAAGACGAACAGGTGGCACTTGTCAATGCCCTCGGCGGCGAGCGCGTCCAGGCAGCGGGCGGCCAGCGCCTTGCCGAGTCCCTGCCGCCGGTGCGAAGGACGCACGGCCAGGTGATGCACGTAGCCGCGTCGCCCATCGTGCCCGCAGAGGATGGCGCCTGCCAGCTCGTCGCCGTCCCACGCCGTAAAGCTCAAGCCGGGATTGCGCGCCAGATAGCGCCCGATCGCCGCGCGGGAGTCCGCGTCGCTCAGCCCCACGCCCTCGCTGGATTGCCAGAGGGCGAGGACGGCGTCGTAGTCGGAAAGGGTCAGTTCACGGATTGTTGTCATTTGACTCCTGATTGGGCTGAAAGTCTAAAGTCCAAGGTCGAAGGTCGAAAGTCCAAAGTTGAAAGTCGGGCAGTTGTCCATGACCAGCATCTTACGGGCACCCAATCGCCAAATCTTCACGGACTTCAAAGCAGTCTGTCGCGGCGGGATTCATGTAAGTCTGGTAGAACGCCTCCGGTTGGATGCCGGCGGCGTCTTCCAGGGTGACCGGGTCGCAGGCGGGGTAACAGGATCGCAGTTGTTCGTCCCATTCGGTTTTGGAATCTGGAGTTGTCAAGAGAAAACCGATTTCGGTTACACTCTCGGCGGAAGGGCAAATCGTAATCTTGCCATCCCGGTTTTGTACTTTGCCGCCATATTGCGCCATGATTCCCAAATCATTGTACACAATGGCTATGTGATAGCCGTCATAACATTCCAACTGGTTATAGTCAACTAGAACTTGAGATGGTGTCCCCAGCAATTTCATGGTAGGCGCCAGAGCATAACGTTGCCAATCCTGTGCCAGATAGCGGGATTTGGTCAAAACTGGTTCGCCTTCGGAGTATCGGATAAAAGGATGGGGCCCGTCGCCGAAAGTGTCTGACATGGGAGCTTCTCCAATAACACGAATGGAAGCAACCACCCCATCTTTAACATCAAAACTTTGTTCAACGACGTAATCCAGCGGCGCCGGGTCGTGCCGGGCGAAAAGCCCTACATGGTAGGTGGGTATATCTTCATAGGTACTGAGTCTTATGGGCTTGCCATACCCGGCGAAAAACGCCTGCACTTCCTCAATTCGCGTGACACCCGGTGTGACGCCCCACCAGCACGGCAGTTCACAGCCGCCGTTGGTCGTTAGTAGTTCGGGCAGAGCGGCGTCTTCCTCAGCGTTAAAGACCGGATCAAAGGTTTCTGGCAGTAGAAATGTGGAACCTTCCCATGCCACACCGGGTATTTGTATGCAATTGGGTGCCCCCCGTTCCCGAAAGGCGTTGTAAAAAGTCTCCGGTGAGAAACTTTCTACTACAGTCCATGTTTCCTTCGCAAAAGTACTCCTATCCATCGCGTTGGCATAATTGTAAAGAGTCTGAAAATCGGTGTCTGGAATCTGGAAACTGATAGCAATACTTGGGGCTTCCTCCGCAATGGGGCAGAAGATCGGGGCTGCGCTGTCATATACGGCGTCTCCTATATAGCCAAACAATAACCCTCGATTGGCATACTCAACCCACAATCTTTCGTAATACTCACCCACATAACCTTCCCCGTATATCTGCGAGGGCCGCCCATACTTTTCAAGGACATCAGGCAACTGAAAACTTGCCATATAGGCACCCAAAGTTCCCGTGTATTCCAGCTCCTCGGGATTTGCGCCTCTAAAGTAGATTCCCGTCACCGTTTCATCCTTGCTCCATATTTCAACACGATCTGGGCTATAGGGTGAACATGGCTCGTCCAGACATAAAATTGCATAGGTGAAGTCGGTCTTTCCGTTGATTTCCACTACTACTCCCTGCCACAACTTCAGCGCGTCCTGCCACAGCGTCTCCCCCGGCGTGATGCCGCCCCAGCAGGGCGGCTCGCAGCCCGCGCTGGCCAGGTTCCTTTCGATGATGCCGCGCCTCACTTCGGGGTCCAACGTCGGCGTTGGCGTTGGCGCGGGCGTGCGCGTGGGTTCTGGCGTATGGGTCGGTTTGGGTGTGCGCGTTGGCTTGGGCGTACGCGTTGGTGTAACAGTAGGTGTAGCCGTCGGCGAAACCGCTGCCGCGCTCGTGGCCGACGGCGCCGATGTTGCCGTCATATCCGGCGTTATTGACCCGGCACATGACGCACAGCCCTCAACGATCCCTAAAAGCAAAATCTTCAAGGCCCAATATTTCAACCGCCGTCTAAACATAGTGTCCCCCTCCTTGCAAAGCTGCTGTAAAGTCACGAAATACATCAAGATTCGCAATTCGTAATTCGCTCCCCCGCTGACTCGCTCATCCGCTCACCCGTTTCCGCGCCCCGACCAACGCCTCGCCCAATTCCTGCCAATGCACGGCTACATCTACGAATCCACACGCGCGCAAGGTATCCAGATGAAATTGCCGGGGCAACCCGTCGTCGGAGCCTTCCCAATGGGCGATCGTCTCGCGCTGCGCGGGGATGCCTGCCTGCATCAGCGCCGCCGTGAATTCGTTCCAAAAGCCGTCCCAGTCTTCCGCGCCCGCCGCGAAATTGGCCTGCTGTTGGTCGTGCAACCGGTCGCGGTAGCGCACTTGCATCGCCGGATCGTCCGCCGCGACGTGGTCGGCATTGAAGAACCACCCGCCTGGCTTGAGCGCGCGGAACACGCGCCGGTATACCTCGGCCAGATGCGCCCCGGTCAGCCAGTGCAGCGCCGTCGCCGAAACCGCCAGATCAAACGCGTCGTCGTATCCCGCCCACCAGGCCCCCTCGCGGAGATCCGCCTCGACAAATTCAATGTTGTCGTGTGAAAGGTGAAACGTGAAACGTGAAACGTGATGCGTGAAAGGTGAAACGTGATTCGCCATTCGCGATTCGTGATCCGTAATTCGCTGATCCGCTGATTCATGATTCATGATTCTTGATTCGCCATTCGCTGATCCGCTCACCCGCTCCCCCGCCACCCCTCGTCCCAGCGCCAGCAGCACCGGATCGGCATCCACGGCGACGACGTGCGCGTTGGGGTAATGTTGTAACAGGGCGAACGTCACCGAGCCGGGGCCGCAGCCCAGGTCGAGGATACGCAGAGCGGATTCGCGAGGGAAATCGGATAGAAGCGCCATCAAATCAAAGCGATGTTGTCGCTGCGGCAGGTACGCCGCTTGCATCGCTTCCCATCGTTCAAACCAGTGTAGCCAGTCCATAGATTTTAGATTTTGGATTTTAGATTTTGGATTGAAGCGGAGTAGGATGATTGTTGGTAGAGGGTTTCGAGCAACTCCGGCAATTCGCCGATGTGGCCCAGTTCAAAATATTGCGACTGCTGCGCCGCGTTGGGACTTGCGTGTTCGTGCGCCCAGGTGATGCTGTGGGGGATGTAGACGGCCTGCCCGCCGATGGCGACCACCGGCAGCACGTCCGACTTGAGTGAGTTCCCGACCATCAGAAAGCGCGCTGCCTCTACCTGGTAGTGCGCCAGCAGCGTCCGGTACGTCTCCTCGGTCTTCTCGGCCACGATTTCGATGTGCGCGAAGTAGTCCGCCAGCCCCGACCGCTCCAGTTTGCGTTGCTGATCCAGCAAATCGCCCTTGGTCAGCAGCATTAGCGTGTGCGAGGCGGCTATCTGCTCCACCACCTCTTTGACTCCGTCAAGCAATTGGGTGGGCGTGTCAATCATTGCTTTGGCAAATGCGATGATCTGTCCGATGTCGGACGCCCGGACGCGCCCATCGGTGAGCGTGACGGCCGTTTCGATCATTGAAAGCGCGAAGCTCTTGATGCCGTAGCCGAAATAGGGCAGATTGCGCATTTCGGTGGCATAGAGCGCCTGCAACACATCCACCCCTTCCAGATACGGCGCCAACAACTGCGCCAGCTGCGTCTGCGTCTGCGCATACAGCAACTCGTTTTGCCACAACGTGTCATCGGCGTCAAAAGCGATCAGATCGAACATAAATGGCTCCAAAAAGAATCATGAATCGAGAATCATGAATCGGCGAGTCGGCGAATCAGCGGGTGAGCGGGTGAGCGGGTCAGCGCACGGGTTATCCCCCTATTCCCTACTCCCTCTTCTATCCAAAATCCAAAATCCAAAATCCCTATCCCCACTTTTGCAATTCCAGGATGTTGCCCTCAGGATCGGTCATATAGACGAAGGTGATTTGCCCAGCGCCGGGGATCTCCCGGTGGACAACCTTGCCCAGGTCGGCGCCGCCGGCGGCCAGGACGGCCTCGCGTGCGGCTTCAACGTCATCCACGGCAAACGCGATGTGGCCGAAGCCGGGGCGATGGGCGGCAGGCGCAGGGTGGGGGAGCTCCGGGCTGTATTGGAAGATTTCCAGCGTCGGGCCGGCCTCGCCATAGCCGGGCAGGCGCAGATGCATTCCATGCAGATGGACATTGGGCACTTGAATGGCCTCCTCAAGCCACGACCCGGACAGGTCGCGCTCCGGCGGGACCGGAATGCAGCCGAACACCTGTGTGTAGAACTGCGCCAGCCGTTTCCAATCCTGCGCTACCAGATTGGTATGGGCATAGCGAGCGTGGAAAGGAGGAGTTTTCTCCTCTAGCATCTCTCTCCATCCAAAGCTTGCAATGCTTTGCGCAGATTTCGCAGGCTGCGCGCTGCGCCGGCGATGTTTTTATAGTGCGCCGCGTTGTAGCGCGACCGCAGTGCGGCCCACACCATCACGGCCAGGTGCAGCAAACGCCAATTCGCGTCGCCCATCCCGCAAGCTTCGAAGTAGGCCGGCAAAATCTTTTCCGATTCTTCCGGCAGGATATTCCACCATTCGTCGCCCGGTTCGGTTTCGAGCCCCGGCAGACTGTGAAGATAATCCAAATCCAACAGATTGAGGCTATTTGTTGAGAACTCCCAGTCCACTACCTGAAACCCATCCTCCGCCAGGCGCACGTTGCCGGGGTGCATATCGCCGTGAATGGTGGTGACAAATCCTGCTTCCAACCGGGAGAGGGCGTCGGCGCACCGGTGTTGCTCTTCCTGTCCCAGGAACGCTCCCAGGATTTCCACTTCCCCTGCCAGGAAAGCCGGGATGGAATCATATTCGATGTAGGTCGTTGGGGAGCAGACGCGCCCGTTGTTTTTCCGCGTCCGGTGGAACTGTCCCAACCTGGCAAAAACTTCGGGCAACAGTTCCCGGTGACGATGGCGCAAATCCACGCCGGAAGACCACTCCCAACAAGCCGCAGTGGCGCCCGGTATTTTAACGCTGAATAACAGTTGGGGGGCCGGCAGTTCGGAGGCGCTCAAGATCGTTTGGTTGACGTGAAGCTCATTGTTCCCGCGCTTATCGTCTTCCGGGATTACCTTGACAAAGAAGCGTTTTCCGAGATCGGTCATCAGCCCATAGACGCGATCTTGCAGGGGCTCTACCAGGAAGTCCCCCAATCGTGCGCGAGCTTCCTCGGAACTGCGCAGAGCCGCCGAAATTTCCTGCACATTATCGGTTGTCATTCCCAGTCTCCTTTCAAACGTAAATCTTCCTCACACGCTGCATAAAACTGATCAATCGCCGCCGTGATTTCTTCTACCAGTTCGTCCAGATAAGCATCCCGTTTTGCCGGATCAATGAGAGCCAGGGTGTCGGGAGTGTTGAAGTTGACAAATTCGATCTGGCGCTTTGAATACTTCCAGCCAATCATGTATTTGCCAGCGGTCCACGCTTCATCCAACCCCTTTAGGATTTCACTCAACACCGTGAAACCCGGATAGCTTTCTTTTGTAGCAGAATGTCCATCTTGCAAGATAACAAAACCATAGTAAACCCGGTTATAGTTTACAGCTACGTAAAAGGCGAAAGTTTCTTGACCTAACAGCTCCGGCAAAGGAAGGACCAAACCATAATCGCGATGCCCTTTTCGATAATATGCCTCCACCTTCTTCCGAGAATACTTCAAGTGCTCACTAATCTCATATCCAGCAGCAGTGAATTTCTCTTCCAGGCCCAACCAAAATGCGAATTGCATATCAATCTTGACTTCGATAAGCGCCTGACTGATACTAATCGCTGCTATGAGACTGTCTTCATCCTTCAACAATGCCTTCACATCCATCAATAACCGCCCTCCTGCCTGCCCAGTCAGCCCTTCGATCAGCCATTTATACTGCTTCAACGTCTCGCGGACTGTGGGATACGGCGCAGCAATCTCGATACAAGCCGCCAGCCAGTCGTGTACATCGTCAGCATACGACAACGTGATGAGTTCCTCGTCGAGGTTACCCGCGCTTTCCGCGCTTGGCGCGTCGCCATAGAGGTTCAAATACAGCACGGCCACATCTTTGTAGCCTTCTTTGCGCACCGCTTTGTAGTATCGCTGTAACTGTCCCGGCTGGTCCGGCGCGAAAATCTTGTTTTCCAGGATGACGGCTTGCCGCACCTTGTTGGCGATGAAAATATCCATGCTCTGGTGTTCGCGTTTCACCGTCGCCGTCGTCACGTCGAATGCGTCCAGCCCTGCCTGCGCCAGGAATTTCTCCAGAAACGCCGTCCCCATCCCGTGCGCCCCTTGCGGGTTCAGCAGCTCGAAGAGAAAGCGCGAATGCAGATTGACCTCGTCGTCCTCCGGGCGCAGCATGGCAAAGACGTTGAACGCGCGCCGCTCCCGCTGCGCCAGGACCGCGTGTTTTTGCTGGAGGCGTGTGACCTGCGCCAGAAGGTCTTCGACGGTGGTTGGGTCAGGATTCACGGTCGTGTCAGAACTCCTTCACCAGCACCACCGGCTCAAGGTAGACGTAATTCTCGACATCGTTCAGTGGCATCACATTTAGCCTGCCATACAGACCTGAGATTTCATACTTGACCGTCTCTCCGTATTGGGCTTGAACTGCGTCCAATTCGGCGTACACCCGCTCGATTATCTGGCTGCGATAGGCTTCCAGGTCACCCATCTCCGTGCGGACGGACATCACCTGGACGGTGGTCGTTTCCGGCAGGGCGATAGTTTGAATAAATGCGTTGAATGCGTTAAGACAACGCCCCAAACCTCGGTCTTCGACTTCAATTGGCATTGTCAACCGGACTATAATGGTTGTGGCATCCAGGTTTTGGGTAGTGTAGGATGCTGACTCGCGTACGTATTCATTGGTGCCTCCGATTTGCCCTAGTCTGACTCTGTCGAGTGCGATCTGCCCATTCTCCGCAGCGAGTTGCCCGATGTGGTCCACTGCGTCTTGCAGCTCCTTTTGCATCGCGACGCTCTCTTCTTGTGAGGTGTGGAGGCTCAGTTCCAACACTGCCGCTTTGGCTGTCACTGTTACTCCATAGGGCGGCAAAACCTGGTCTTGCACGATTTGCACGCTGCGATAGCCGCTCCTGGATGTCAAAGATTCCATAATAGGTTCAGAAGCTTTGCGCACCGAGCACCCAACGGTGCTCACGAATACCATCAGAACCGCTAATACTCTCTTGATCATGCTTTCTCCTTCACGTAAAGCGATCTCAAAAATCTTACGCTGTCATTCGCCACAAACAAACCCGGCGCCTTCATCCGCGGCTCTGAAGTTCACCGTCGCCGGGCACCCGCTGCAGCGTGCACGATACTGCGGGCACGTGAGGCAGTCCGTGCCACACGGCGTTGTGAGCGCCGTGGGTTGCACTTCCCCGCGCGACCACGGGCTGGAAACCGTCGGCTTTTCCGTAATCAACACCGTGGCGCTTTCCAATCCCAATGCTTCAGGATGCTCCTGGGGATATTCGATCCACCAGCGTTTGGCCTCCGGCAACACAAAAACGCCCACGACCACGTTTCCCTGCGCGGCGTAAAATCCCACATACGGGCATGTGCTTTCGGCCAGTTTTCGGGCGCGCTCTTCGGTTGCGGCGCGCCCGATCAATACTGCAGATAGAATGTTTGACATGTTTCTCATTCCCATTTTCTCGCGGCGTCCACGTCGAATTCCCTACTGGACCGATTTTCCCAGATGTGCGCCGCACTTGACGCAAAACGCCACGTTCAATGCATTGTGCTGGCCGCAGCGGGTGCATTTCACCATCCCTGGGATTGACATGCCTGTCTTCCGGTACATCGTGTTGAGCTTGCTCTCGAAATCCATACTGTGGAGCTGTTCCAGCCCTTCGATGCGTTTTTTGATCTCCTGCCAGTTGTCGTAACCCAGCGCCACCGCCTGGCTCAAGGCGCGCTTTGCTTCCGAAACTCTTCCCACCATCGCATAAGCCAGGGCCAGGTTGCCGTAGGCGGTGGCGATGGTCAGATTGAGCGTGACGGCCCTTTCCAAAATGCGAATCGCTTCCTGCGGCTCGTTGCGGTAGATGTACAAGGTCCCCAGACACGCATAAGCGAAGGCGTATGTCTCGTCCAGTTCGATGGCCCGCTCAAAGCACTTTTTGGCCTCGTCGTACTGGTTGGATTCCCGATAGGCGATTCCCAGATTGTTCCACGCTTTATGATAATCTGGCTTCAGTTCCAGCGCTTTGCGATGCGCTGTAATGGCTTCCTCAAACCGTCCCAACTCCTTGTGGGATTTTCCCAGGAGTGTGTAAACTTCCTCCAGATTGTACTCCTTCACTCCAAGCCGAATGGCATGCTCAAACTCATTTCTTGCCTGATGATAATCTTTGCGGTCGAGCGCCTGCAGCCCGTCGCGGACGTGTCCATCGCCCAAAACCGCCGGGCGCAGACCGCCTTTGATGAGTCTGGATAGCCATTCGTGTAACTTCATTGAGACTGCTCCTTCAATAATCACTATCTTTGCAGTTTTTATGTTTCGCGTATAGAAACCGGGTTTCTTGCTCACCAATAAAACATGTCTTGCGCCGAAAATCTGGTCAATATTGGATAGAAACCCGGTTTCTTCTGAAAAGTGCAGATATCGTGAACAATGCCATTGTACCTTTACGCTTACGAATATTAGTTGGCAGTTGTTAGCACTTTTGTGACCTTTTCGATCACCGTCTCGACATCCTCTTCCGCAATCACCAGCGGCGGCAGGAAGCGCATGACGGTGCCGCCGGCGGGCAATGCCAATACGCCTTGCTCGGCCAGCGCGCCCAGGTAGGGGCCGGATTGCGCTTTCAGCTCGATTCCTACCATCAACCCCAGGCCGCGCACTTCGCGCACCTGCGGCGAGGCGATGGCGCGGAACCCTTCCATCAGCCGCGTGCCCAATCGCGCCGCCCGCTCCGGCAAATGCTCGGACTCGATCACGCCGATGGTCGCCAGGGCCGCCGCGCACGACAGCGGGTTGCCGCCAAACGTGGAATTGTGAACGCGCTTGGGCAGCGCGCCGACGCGCTCTCCCAGCAGCACCGCTCCCATCGGGACGCCGCCCGCAACCGCTTTGGCCAGGGTGAGCATATCGGGCCGCAGATCGTAGTGCTCGCAGGCGAACATCCTGCCGGTGCGCCCAAATCCCGTCTGCACCTCGTCGGCGATGAACAACGCGCCGCGTTCCTGGCACAACGCTTGCACACCACGCAGGTATTCGCCGTCTCCCGGATTGACGCCGCCCTCGCCCTGCACAACCTCGATGATGACGGCGCCCGTTGCGTCGTCTATGGCCTGCGCCATCCGTTCGAGTTTGCCGTAAGGCACGAACTCGAATCCGGGGATCAGCGGCTCGAACGGTTCGCGGTATTCCTTGTGCCACGTCGCCGACAGCGCTCCCATCGTCCGCCCGTGGAACCCGCGCATGGTCGAGATCATCTTCGTGCGTTTGGTTTGGATGCGCGCGAATTTGAACGCGGCCTCGACTGCTTCCGTCCCGGAATTGCACAGGAACACCCGCTCCAATCCCGGCGGCGCGATCCGCACCAGCGCGGCCATGGCCTGCGCGCGCATATCGTTGTAGAATCCGTTCGGCGCGATGAGCAAGCGCTGCGCCTGCTCGGCGATCGCCTGCACCACCGCCGGGTGCGCGTGTCCCACGTTGGCGACGCCGTGACCGCCGATGCAGTCAATGTACTCGCGCCCCTCACTGTCCCAAACCCGCGCCCCGGCGCCCCGCACCAGCACAATCGGTTGCTGGTTCGATACCCCGCTCGTATAGCGGTCTTCCAAAGCAATAATTTCCTGCGTAGACAACATCTCTCCCCCTCAAACGAATAGCAAATCACGGTATCATCTCAATAAAGACGGGGAAAAGTGGGGGGCTGGGGGC
>DAOUFX010000300.1:0-9472 GCA_034429675.1 Anaerolineae bacterium
ACCCCCAGATTTTGAAAAGAGACTGGCAAAACGCCCTCAAGCGAAAGGAGGCGAAATAAAAACGACGACACGGCTATCCAACTCATGACGATGCGACTGCAAAAATTCCCAAAATATTACAAAAATCCAATTCAGAAAAGAGAGGGGTTCGATGAAAACTTACTTACGTTGTCTCAATGTAGTACTCTTGTTGGCTTTGTTACTGCCGGGGGTAGGGAGTCCGGTGTTGGCGGCGCAGCCGAAGACGACAGTGACGGCGCTGGCGGCGCTGAAAGGGGTGGCGGAGCGGGCAGCAGATGCGTTACAAGCGTCATTCTGGGCCATTGAAGCAGAACCGGCCCCCGTTTCGGATGTGGTGCAAGCGGCGGAGAGCCCGCATACGGCCTCGCCGATGTTCATCGAGAACGTCGGGCAGTTCGATGAAGGCGCGCGCTTTCAGATGTTCGGCGGCGACGCCCTCTGGCTGGCCGACGACGCCCTCTGGCTCACCGTCCTCGAACCAGAAAGCGCAGAAGCGCAGGAAACGCGCTCCAATTTCCAAGATCCAAAATCCAGAATCCAAAATCCAACGCCGCGTTCAGGTGTCAACCTGCGCCTCAGCTTCCCCAACGCCAACCCCAACCCGCGCCTGGAGCCGTTCGACCGCCTGGACACGACCGTCTCCTACTTCAAAGGCAGCGATCCCGCCGGCTGGCACTCCGCCGTGCCGGTGTGGGGCGGCGTGCGTTACGTGGATCTCTACCCCGGCGTTGACCTGGAGGTGACCGGCGAGAACGGGCGCTGGGTGCAGCGTCTTCACGCCCGGCCGGGCGCGGACCTGAGCCGGGTGCAGCTGCGCGTGGAGGGGGCCGAAGCTGTGGAAGCGGATGGAATCGGCGGATTGCGCGTCAGCACGGCGGTGGGCGAGGTTGGGTTGCCGCTGTTGAGCGTGGATGAGCCGGCGGAAGAGGCTGATGCGCGTTTGAACGTGCAGGAGGTGGGCGCGCGGACTTTTGATGTCACAGGGCCGTTTGCTGTACAGGACAGCGGTTGGCCACAAGTTACGAATCAGGTTCAAGATAATCCTTCGCACCTGCTCTATAGCAGTTTCCTGGGTGGTAGTAGCGATGACTATTTCTACGGCATGGCCGCGGATGAGAATGGGATGGTTTATGTAATGGGGGATACCGATTCCAATGATTTTCCCACGCAGATGGGCTACTTCAGCACCACCAAAGCCGGACCGGGGAATTATGTGGCAAAAATACCTACCGATGGCACCGGCCTGGTATATCTTGTTTTCCTGGCCGGAGACCCAGGGTTTGAAGATATTGCAGTAGATGAAGATGGAGCAGCCTATCTTACAGGCACTACGTGGTCTTCTGACTTCCCAGCCACGGGATCTTTTGGCGATCCCTACGACCCCGTTGATGACAATGATCAGGCATTTGTGGCCAAAGTATCCACAGATGGCAGTACCCTGGACTATGCCAAGTTCTTGGGCGGGTATAGCGAAGATTTGGGCCTTGGCATTACGATAAACGGAAACAAGGAGGCCTATGTGATAGGGACTACCCAATCCCCCAACTTTCCGATAGTTAATGCTTTTGATGATAAGATTGGGGAAGATGGTAGTCTGTCGGAGACAAACGATGCATTTGTAAGCAAAATCGCCGCCGATGGTAGTGCTTTGCTCTTTTCATCATTTTTGGGTGGTTCATCGTATGAGATTGGCTCGGATATTGCGGTAGATAGCAGCGGGGCCGCTTATGTTGTGGGCGAGACCACTTCCACAAACTTTCCTACCGCAAGCGCTCTTGATACCGAGGGGGATGGAAGTGATATCTTCGTGACCAAGGTATACTCCGACGGAAGCTATCTGATTTACTCTACATATTTGGGAGGAAGTGGTGGCGAAGGCGCGGCTGCTTCTATCGCGGTGGATGGAAGCGGAGCGGCTTATATCACAGGTTCTACCGGCTCTGCAGATTTCCCGATCACCGCCAATGCCTGGGATAACAGCTTCAGCCCGGATTTCGGCACCCACACCTACTTCGCATCAAAGCTATCTTGGGACGAGAGTAGTCTCTCTCTGGATTATTCCACCTTTTTGGATGATGCCGGAGAGATTGGCGCCCACAGTATTGCAGTGGATGGGTACGGAGCGGTTTATTTTACAGGCGTTACCAATCGTACAGATATCCCTCTTACAGGCGACGCCTACGATACAACTTTCAACGGTATCCAGGATGCCGTTGTGGTCAAATTATCGCCCGACGGCAGCGCTTTGGATTATGCTACATTCTTGGGTGGGACAGGCAACGATGGGGGAAATTATCTTGCTGTGGATGGAAACGGTACGGTCTACGCTACAGGTGTTACGACATCTACTGACTTTCCCACGGTGAATGCCTTCGACAATAGTTACAGTGGTGAGTGGGATGCCTTTGTCGCCAAACTCCACACTGGTGCTCCGGTTATCAAACCCACCCTTACTGCCTCGCCCACCTCTCTTCCCGCAAATGGCGTTGCTACATCCACGGTTGTACTCTCCGGTGCGCCGGTGGGGCATCAAGTACAGTTTCACACCACACTAACCAGCATCGGGGCTACCGTCAATACCGGAGTTGTTGACGCAACCGGGTGTTTCACAACCATAGTCTACTCCTCTATCCCCGGCGCCGCTATCATAACAGCCCACGACTTGACCACCGGAGAGCCCTTTATCGCTTCGGTGCTTGTGACGTTTACGGATAAAAACAACCAGTTACCGCCGCCCACTAACTATCCGATAAATATAGTGGAGGTCCGCGCCGAACATCCCTTGACCGCTCGTTATCTTGAGGGAATTCCAATTTCCAACACTGTCCGCGCCATCGTGGATTGGAAAGGCACGAAACCCGGGCGTGTAGATTTCATCCTCAACAACGTTATCTATTCGCAAGTCATAGCAGGAAGCATTGCGAAATACGACCTGAACATGGGTACCGATCTGGCGTATGGACCAAACACGTTAACTATCGTAGCCTATAACCTCGCCGGTGAATCCTCGGCGCCGCTGACCTTTGTGCCTTTTTCGGTTCCGATGCCGGTCTGGTTGATCGGGTTGAATCAGGTAGGGTTGATGTCCTTGCCGGTTCTGGCATCTGGCGATGTGAAAAATGGCGCTGTATACAAGGCAGGTCTCCATATACCTCTTAAGCCATTTACTATCGAGGCATTGAAATATGGCCCACCAGATGCTAATACTAAATGGGAATGGGGTATTGATGGATCCGTTGAATTACCGTTAGATTGCACATCCCCGTTGAAAGCGGAAATATCAGCCGAGAAAGAAGGAACTATTGGGACGAAAAGTCACTTCCAATTTCTGGGCACCAGTATTTCAGGAAAAGCATATGGCGGGTTAAGTGCCAGTCAGAGCAATTGTATCTTTGCGTTCCCACAAGGTTACGCCGGATTTGAACTAGCGGCAACACGCAACATCTATAGTAAACCGGTGCTGGTGATGATACCCTACTTCAATCCAGGAGTAGGGGTTACATTTGAGCAGATTGTGAAAGCTTTACAAGCTGAGAAGTTTCTTGCACAGTTGGGGGAATTCTATATTGATGGCTCGGTCCACGCCGGTTCTGAAGTAAAGATAAACTTCAGCGACCAAAGCCCGTATTTCCAGTTCCAGGATTTAGAGGTAGGAGGAGGTCTGGGCATAGAAGGTGGATTCCGCGCTGACATTAAGGTCGCCGAAGTCAAGGTGTGGGCCGGCGCTGATGGTTCCATGACATTTATTCGCAATGGCCCCGTAGCGACCCAGCCGATTACGGAAAACTGGGGATTTGACAACATCACTCTTAAAGGTGAAGTTGGGGCTAAGCTCCGCGTCACCTGGTTTGTAAGTGAAACTAAAGGTACGGTTAGTTGGGTATATCCACCCGAATTGAATAGGATAACTCAGGGTGATACAGTAGTAATGGTCACCGACTGGCGCATCATCCCTCAGCAGACCGGCCCCAATTACGCCATTTTCCGCGCAACTCCCAACAGCTATCAGGCGTTTGCCGAGACGGCCATCGCCCGCACCGTGCCTCTGGCGGCGCAGTCCACGGTGACCAGCGTCCTGGTAAGCAACGTTTACACCTACACGGAGCCGGCGTTGGCCGTGAACCCCGCCACGGACGAAGCGATTGTCACGTGGGTGTACCCCGATCCCGTCAAACCGGACGGCCAGGCGCACGAGATTCAGTTCAGCCATTGGAACGGCGCGACGTGGAGCACGCCGGACTTTGTGACCGACGACGCGCTGCTGGACGGCGCGCCGCGCGTCGAGTGGACCGCCGATGGACAGGCCATCGCCATCTGGGAACGGCTGAATGACACGCTTCCCCTCAACGTCACCTGGGACGTCACCACCGCCAAGAAGATCGAGATCGCGACGGCCGTCTATAGCCCCACCAGCAACACCTGGTCGCCCATCACCCTGCGCACGAACAACGCCTTCCTCGACCTCAAACCGCAGCTGGCGCGCAACGGCGCCGGCGAACTGCTGGCGGTCTGGCGACAGAACCTCGCCGGCCTGCTCGGCGGCAACACGGCCAACCCCGACCGCATCATCGCCGCGTTCTACGATGGCGCCTGGAGCGGGAATTATCCGGCGGTGCAAAACATCCCCGGCCTGGTGGATCTGGCCGCCGGTTACGGCGACAACGCCGCGACCATCGCCTACACCCGCTACGTCACGCCGACCGGCCAGACTACACCCACCTTGCAGGTCTTCACCTCCGCCTGGAATGGTTCGAGCTGGGACGCGCCCATCCAGCGCACCGACACCTACCTGGAGCACACCAACCCGCAGGTGGTCTACAACGCGCAGAACCAACCGCTGCTCGTCTGGCTGGCCGGCAGCGAGCTGCGCCTGCGCAACCTGACCACCACCGCCAACGCGGCGCTGCCGCTGGAGCTGGCCGCCACGGTTGACACGTTCCGCATCGTGCAGGGCGCGGACGGCAACATTGCTGCGGTCTTCACCGCGCAGGGTACGCAGCGCGACCTCTACCTGTCCTACTACGACGAGGCGCACAACCTCTGGGGACGCCCCACGCCGCTGACGAACGACCGCGCCAACGAGGACTATCCCTCCGCCGGGCTGGACTCGACCGGGCGGCTGCTGATGAGCTACACCGCCGCCGCAACGCACTCCGTCACCCGCACGATGACGCTCTCCGGCACGGGCGAGATTATCACCTACACCGTCCCCGTCGAGGGGCAGACCGACCTGTTGACCCTGTCGCACGTCTTCAGCGACAACCTCACCCTGAGCGACGGCGACCTGGTCACGTCCGACGCCTACCCCGCGCCCGGCGACACCGTCGCCCTCAGCGCCACCGTGCGCAACAGCGGCGATCGCGCCCTGAATGACGTGAGCGTGGCCTTCTACCACGGCGACCCGGCGGCAGGCGGCGACCTCATCGGCAGCGCGTCGTTGGCGGCGCCGCTGGGCGCCGGGTTCACGGCAACCCTCGGCATTACGTACACCGTGCCGTTGAGCGGGGTGGAGCATCTGCTCTACGCCGTCACCGACCTTGGGGATGCAATCGTCGAATTCGACGAGAACGACAACGTCGCGACGCTGGCCGCGTTCGGGCCGGATCTGGAGATCGTCTCGACGGTGGACTACTGGGGCGGCGAGAACGTCGGGCTGCGCACGCGCATCCGCAACCTGGGGGCGACAGCCGCGCCGGCGGCAACGCTCGCCTTCTGCCGCGACGCACTCACCGGCACGCTCGCCGTGACGGACGTCGTGCCCTCGCTGGCGGCGGGAGAAACGCTCACCATGACCACGCCCTGGAGCTTCGGCGCGCTGCCGTCCGGCTCGTACTCGCTGGCAGCCGTAGTCAACCGCAACCAGGCCGACTTCGCCGAGGCGGTCACGACCAACAACGCCGCCGCCTTCACCCTGGACGTGCTCCCCGACCTGATGGTCACGCCCAACGCCTTGTGGACCGGCCCGATGGCAGGGTCAAGCGTGACGATCACCGTCGCCCTGTACAACGTCGGGACGATCGCGGCGACCGGTGTGGACGTGGCCTTCTACAGCAGCCCGGTCTTCACCGACAGTACCCGCTTGTTCACCCGCACCGTGCCGCTGCTGGCCCCATCGGCCATGACCGTGCTCACCGGGACGGCGACCGGCCCGTTAACCCAAGGGCTGTTTGTTCTGGTGGATCCGGCCTACACCCACACCGAGACCACCCGCCTCAACAACGCCGCCTTCATTCAACCTGAAGGGTCCGGCAAAACCGTCTATCTTCCGCTGGTGCTACGCACCGCTTAACCCCGTTTCTCACGAAAGTGGGGCAGACTTCGCGTCTGCCCCACTTTTTTATCTCCGCACATCAACATAGGTGTGATGGCTGGTTAGACAGAGAAAAAAACATTTCATTTAAAATCTACATCGGGGCAGACGAAATCCACTCGAACCCCGTGTTGTTGTAAAGCGTCACGGTAGTGCCACCAGTCACTATCGGTGGCGTTGAGAATCGCCGGATGTTCCGGATGCGCGCAGGCTGCGGCGACGAATTTACGATCCGACACATCGAAACCATCCAGATCGGGTGCGCCAGGGAATTCGGCGAAAGCGTCCCCTTGCGGTGTGAGATGTACCCAACAACAGCGACGTGGGTTGCTTTTGTTTGTGAGCACCCATTTCAGGAAGGCGTCACCTACGCCGGGTTGTCCGGAAGAATGCAGTTTGTGCATGTATTCATTGAGAATGAGCCACCCTTCATCCAAAACCAAAATATCGTTTGTTTGGACTTGTCGCAACCTCTGTGCGCAATTGGCAACACAAGCAGGTGAGGCTTGTGGCGCAGCGCGGTTGGCGACGAGAGGGACGTTGGTGTCAACAATAATCGTCATTGCGCCGAATCCTTCGTCCGATGGCGCATTTCAGCGTCGGTCATTGCCAGTAAATCCGCCATCTCGTCGCCAAAGAAATCCGGCGGCCAATTTCGGATATTCCCAAAAAGGTCCAAATCGAGTTTTTCCAGTTGGGATGTTCCCTTCTCCATCTTAACAAAGTAAAGCGCGGTCTGTTCCGTTTTCAACGCGCCTTCGGCGATACGCCGCTGTAACCGGCGCAAAAGATGCTCACTGTGGCTTTCGAGGATAATCTGTATTTTGCGATTTCGGATCGCGTCAATGAACACATCGGCCAAACCGGCTTGCACTGAGGGATGCAGGTGGATTTCTGGTTGTTCGAAAACAAGCGTGGCGCCTTCCGGGGCATAGTAACATAGTACCAGAACTGGCAAAACCTGAGAAACTCCAAAGCCTACGTCAGTGATAAGGACTTCTGCGGCGTCTCGCGAACGCCGGACACGCAATTCATAATCCTGGCGGTTTTCGGCGATTGGTCTTAGATCGAAGCTCTCAATCATCCCCAATTCCTTGAGCCATTCGGCTATTCGTTCTTCGACCGTCCGATATTTTCTCGCGCGTTCTCGCTTGATCACGGCTCCTTGCTTACGCGCAGCCAACATCGCTTGCACGGCCAATTCACCCCGACGCCCCATATCCTGTGGATTTTCCCCCGCCCAGCGATAACTTCGATGCGAATACTCTCGCAATGGGCCTAGATAGTAAATGTTTTGGAACAATTCCTCAAACGCCAGAACAAATTCTGAGAGAAACCCGGCATTCTGATAATAAGCTTTGACCTGGTCTGGAAACCCATAACTCTTGATGGGAGCTGGTAGAGGCCATGGGCGACCGCGTGTACGCCATAGATTATAGCCATTTGCAGTCAAGTCATACTCGAGAGATTGTTTCGTGGAATCCTCTTTCTTCAGAATCATACCGAATTGGTACGATCTGGCGCGATCCTCGAAGGTATACGAGAATTCAGAAACATCTATCCTATCCGCATCGCCAAAAATTGTAGTTTCAAATCCAATATCGCGCGCTTGAAATAACAACTTGTCGCTTTTACTTTCCGGATCTAATATTTTTAATGGATTGGGGGGCGTCCAATTGATGGCCAGTTTCAATGCGCCAGGGAGTTTGTGCTGATACATAACATCGTAGAGAGTGCCAAGCTCTACGTAGGTCCGCTCGTCGCCGGTATGCAACACGCGAGAACGATCCGCAGATTCTGCCGTTTGCTTGAGCATAAGAAGACATTGCAAAAGCGCGGTTTTACCGGAACTGTTCGTACCGAAAAATCCGGTTAACGGGCCAATCTGAATGTCGCCAGTGTTCTTCCAGGATTTAAAGCCCTCAATGCGTAAGCGATTAATCATAGTACCTCCACCTGGACATGCTCGTCAATTATTCCCATATTGTACATCAGGAATACGGTTCAATCTAAAAACAGAAACTCATCCCATCTCCCATTCCACACGACAAATCCGTGGGTTGTCTGGAAGATAGCGCAGGTGAATGGGACTGCCGTCGTGCATCCGGTCGTAGGTGTTTTTGTCAACTTCGGAACGCACCAGTCCCACTCCCGGCAGATCGTAGACGATGTAATAGCTGTTTTTGAAAACATAGTTGGGGCCGCGGTCAACATCATCGTTTTTCCAGGAGGAGCGGCGGTAGGCCCGGTAGTAGTTGGGACGCGCGGTCAGGTTTTCCTGGGTGCAGCGCCCGGCCACGGCGCTGACGACCAGCAGACCCTCATTGTCAAGCCGCCGGGCGTTCTGGGCATCGAGCGTTTGCCAGAGCCATACCACAAAGAGCGGCAGAAAGAGCAGGCCGCCGACGATAGCTCCGACATAGCTCGACTGGCCGGGGACGTATAAAGCATAAAGCCGGTTGGTGTCTGGGGAGCTGGCCAGATAAATGACCTGGAGCGGCGCGCCTGTCGCCACACTGTTGTAGAAAACGCGCGGCACGTGTTCGTCGTCGGAGTATCGGCGCCCGCCGTCGCTCGGCCTTGCGACGAAAGTGTAATCAATGCTATAGGTGCAGACGAGATCATGGCAACGGGAGTATTTTGAAATTGACTCCGTAGCGACGATGACACCCTCGCTTTGGTACAGCCGCGCCTTGCGGAATTCATCTAGCTGGATGAAGGTTCCGGCGACGGCCACCACGATCAGCGCCAGCAGCAACAAAAACCGGGAGATGAAAGTCTCACCGGCGTAGGGTGTGGGGATAATCAACGGATAGAGCAACGTCAGTCTTCTCATCGGTTTGCGCCCTCCTGGGGAACAGTCAAAGGTCGAAAGCTCTCGGCTCGTCTATGGAATGACCAACCATTTCAAGGCACCGCTCAGCGTAAAATTTCTCATTTGAACGAATCTGCTTATAATGAAACCGGCACAGAGAAGGAAATTGCCCTACGAAGTACAAGCATCCGGGGCAATAACCATCGGCAATGTCCGCGCCGTGGTGGGCTCAGTATAACACATTCCACCCTCGCGTGCAGTCACCGGGGTGGTGTTAGTATCCTCTCAATAAAAAGGGGGAAAAGTGCGGGCTTGGGGGCGGGCTG
>DAOUFX010000301.1:0-5357 GCA_034429675.1 Anaerolineae bacterium
GTGCGGGGTATCCCCCCCGCACGCCCACCTTTTTTGTTTATCTTGCCGTCGAATGGCTGTTTTCGAAGGTGAATTGCAGTATAATCAGAGTAGTTGTGTTCAGGGAGGTCGCCTATGAAATGGCAAGATTATATTGTAGTTGATCCCAATATCTGTCATGGAAAAGCCTGCATCAAGGGCACCCGGATTATGGTTTCGGTGATCCTTGACAATCTCGCGGTGGGCCTTTCTTTCGACGAAATCTTGCATAGTTACCCATCTTTGAATCAAGAAGCAATACGTGCCGCTATCACGTACGCTGCCGAGTTGACCCGTGAGCGCGTTGTCGCTATTCCGGCATAGATAATGAAATTCAAGATTGACGAGAATCTGCCTTTTGAGTCGGCTGACTTGCTACGTGATGCCGGTTATGATGCCGCTACCGTTCTCGAACAGCATTTGGGCGGTTCACCCGATGGTGATATTGCGTCTGTATGTCAACAAGAAGATCGTGTCTTGATCACACTGGATGTAGACTTCGCCGATATTCGTACATACCCACCCGCAAAATCCCCCGGACTGATAGTTCTGCGTTTAAGCGAGCAAAGTAAACCTCACATTCTCGACGTTGTGAATTACCTGATTCCGCTACTCTCCAGTGAGCCGCTCGATCATCTTCTATGGATTGTCGAAGAAGCTCGTTTAAGAATCAGGTGTTAGATTCTTCATTCATACATAGAAGGTCTGCTCTTGCCAACAATCACCTTTGACCCCGCATCCTTGCGTATAGACGGCGTCCCGGCGCTGATTCAGGCCGGGACGCTGCATTATTTCCGCTTGCCGCATCCCGACCTGTGGGCGCCGGCGTTGGAGCGGATGCGCATGGCCGGCTTGAACGCGGCGGTGATTCCTTTCCCCTGGGCCTATCACAGCCCGGCGGCGGGACTGTACGACTTCACCGGGCCGCGCAACGTCCCGGCGTTGTTGGATGCCGTCGAGCGCGCCGGTCTCTGGCTGATCGCGGCGCCCGGCCCCTGGACGCCCGGCTTCGATGTGGGCGGCGCGCCGTCGTGGTGTCGCTATCAGGGCGACTTCGCGCCGCGCTGCAACAGCGAAGCGCCCGGCCCCTCGTTTTCGTTCTTGCGCACCGTGCGCGAGTGGTGGGAACGCCTCTTCCCCTGTTTCGTGAACCGCTCCAATTTGCTGTTGCTCTCGCTCGATCCCGGCGTGTGCAACGGGGGCGAACCGTTGTCGCGCTACGTCCCTCCGTTGATCGCGTTGGCCCGCGAGCTGGAGGCGCGCGCGCCCTGCATCGTCCCGGCGGATCTGCTGCCGGTCGGCGACGACGTGGAGCCGGTTCTCGGTTGGACGCGCCTGGAGATGGGCGAGTCCCCGGCGGGCGCCGCCGCCGAAGATGCGGGGGAAACCCTGACGGCAGCCGAGGTTGCGCTCATCCCGGCGCTGCCGCAGCGCCACGGCCAGCCGCCGGCGACGCTGCTGCCCCCAGGCCACCCGCGCCCGGCGCTGGCGGCGGCGCTGGCCCGAGGCGCGACGATCTACACGTTGACTCCGGCGCATCGCGGCGTTGCGTGGGGCTACTGGAACGCCGGCCCCGCCGATGTCGCCGCCCCGTTGGGCGAGGACGGCGTCTTCCCGGACGCCTACTATCACGCCCGCGCACTGACTCAAACCGTCGAATTCCTGGGGCGCGCGCTGGCGACGGCGCATCCCGAACCGATGGCCTACGCCTCCGAGCCGCGCGCGCTGCGCGCCGCCCGCACCGGCGAAACGGCGACGCTGGCTTTTCTCGACGCTGCGCTGGCCGAACATGGCGGTGTGCGGGTCTCGCTGGCGTTGGGTGGGGAGCTCGTGACCACCGGCCCGGTTCCGCTGTTGGCCGGCGCCGTGCGCCTCTTGCCGTTGAATTGGAAGCTGGCCGGGGGAACGCTCCTGACCACCACGCTGGAACCGGCTCTGTCCACTGCCGTTGCCGGGCGGCGCTTGCTGATCCTGTCCAACGCCGGCGGCGGCGACTTGCTGCTCTCGTCCGATTTTCGGCTGCGGCATGCGCGCGGGCCGGCGCGCGCGCTGCGCACGCCCGCCGGGCTCTCCGTGCATTTCGAGCCGGCGCGGATGGCCTCGTTGCTGCTCGACGGCCCCGACGGACCGTTGCAACTGCTGGCCCTCGCGCCGCAGCTCGCCGCGCGCGTCTGGCCGCTGGACGACGGTTGGCGTTCCACGCCCGCCTATCCGGCGCTCTGGCGTCCCGCGCCCGAAGACCCGGAACGCGGGCTGGTTATCGGCCCGGAGTTCGTGCAACCGCGCGGCGCTTCTGGGGACGGCGGCGCGTGCGCTTACCTCGTCCGCGACAAGGGCGCCGGCTACCGCTGGGGGCCGTGGCGCGGCAGCGATCCCCACACGTGGCTGTCGCCGCTCGCCTGGCAGGCGCCGCGCCCGGTCAAGCCGCCGGCGCTCGTCTGGGAGCCGCTCCGCCCCGGCGCGTTGGAAGTCGCGCCGGAGTACGACGACGCCGGCTGGCGCTACATCGCGCAGCGCGCGCCTCTGGCGATGACCGAACACGGCGTCGAGACGGGGTTTGTCTGGTACCGGGGACGTTTCAAGGGGCAGTCCGGCGCCGTCACGCTGCGCTGTCCTCACGCCTGCGACGTTTTCTTCAACGGCGCACACATCGCCGCGCTGAACCCCGCCCCGGGCGCGCCTCTCGACGCGCCCAAAACGCTGCCGTTGCCTGCGCGTTTGTTGCGTGGAGAAAACCTGCTCGCCGTTCTGATCGAGGGGATAGCGCACAGCGCTTCGTGGGAGACGCTCAACGCTCCGCGCGGCCTGCTGTCGTGCGAGCTGGACAGCGGCCTGCCGCTCCTCTGGCGCATTCGCGGTGGGCTGAGCGGCGAGCGGCTCAAGCAGGGGTTCCCCGGTTACGCCGAGGTCGCGTGGCTGCCCGAACCGGCGTCGCCCCAGAATGCTGCGCCCGCTTCGAGCGATGTCTTTGCGCTTACCTGGCACAACGCCTTTTTCGAGTGGAATTTGCCCGCTGCGGTGGAGTGCCCGCTCTATCTATTCCTGGAGCAGGCGCCCGCCCGGGCCTACATTTTTCTCAACGGAGTGTTGGTGGGGCGCTACTGGGATGCCTACAGCGCGCAGTCGCGCTTCTGGCTGCCGGAGGGAATCCTGCGCCGGGGCGGCGAGAACGAATTGTTGATCGCGCAGTGGACGCGCGGCGCCAAACCGGGCATCGGCGTGGCGCGCCTGGAGACCGGGGCGGTTATGCAGTGGTTTGTGTCGTGAGTGGCTTAGTTGGCGACCGGCTCGCGCTCAACGTGTAGCGCGGCTCGCTCGGTTTGCAGACGAATCAACTCGGCTTCCAGGGTTTCGAGACGCTCGGTTAACTGGTTCACCCGCTCGACCATCACGTCGGGCAGTTGTTCGTGGTGCAGGTCGGGTTTGAGCTGGCAGCGCACGCCGTTGAGCTTGACGACGCGCCCCGGCACCCCGACGACGGTGGCGCACGCCGGCACCGGCTTGACCACCACCGAGCCCGATCCCACCTGTGAGTTTTCCCCGATTTCGATGGGGCCGAGGATGGTGGCGTTGGTGCCGATGACCACGCCATTGCCGATGGTCGGGTGGCGCTTGGCCTTTTCGAGGGCGACGCCGCCCAAAACCACGCCCTTGTAGATCAGCACGTCGTTTCCCACCTCGGCCGTTTCGCCGATGACCACACCCATGCCGTGATCAATGAACACGCGCCGGCCCAGCGTCGCGCCGGGATGGATTTCGATGCCGGTGAACCAGCGGGTGAGGTGCGAGAGAAAGCGCGCCGGGAAACGCAATCCGCGCCCCCACAGCGCGTGCGCGATGCGGTGCAGCCAGATCGCGTGCAGGCCGGGATAGCAGGTCAACACCTCGATGAGACTGCGCGCCGCCGGGTCCTTGAGAAACACCGTCTGCACGTCTTCCTTGAGCCGTTGGAAAAAGTTCGGCTGCTCAACCGGGCGGTCCTCCGGCGCCACGCACGTGCATTCCCCGCAGCACTTCTCGCACTTGGGATGACATTCCAAAACCTCTTCTGCTTTGATAACTTTAGCAACCATCTCAATTTCCCCCTCTGGAAACGGATTGGCAGATTATGGATACCGGATACCGGATTACGAATTACAATTTTACGCATCACGTCCCTTAATTTTGTAGATGATATTTTACTTTAATCCATCTCGCCTGTCAATGGTTTCTGTTCTGCGGGGGGGTTGGCGCGCATTTCGGTAGAGACGCAATATATTGCGTCTTCCCCTGCGCAGGTAGAGACGCAAAATTTTGCGTCTTCCCCCTACGCAGAAAGAGAGACGCAAAATTTTGCGTCTCTACATTTTCCCGTTTCGCATGGGGTGCGGCGACAAAGATACCGGGTTGAAACCCTGGCGCTAAACCGACGAAACCCTTCGGGTTCAAGAAATGTTGCCATTATCAACGGACGAAAGAAACTCGTCCATTATCCGATTGAATTCCTCTGGCTTATCCAATTGCAGCCAGTGTCCTGTTCCCGTTATCATTGTGTGTGGGAGGTTGGCCGCCAGGTTGTGTATGCTAAAAGGAGTTTCGTTGACCGCTGTAATGACCGATAACTTTGGCCCGCCGTAACGTGCCAAGGCCTGCATGGGATTGTATTTGAAAAGTTCTTTGAAAACACCGACAACGGTTGCTTTGGGCGTATCGCGCAAATCTTGCATAACTTTCGCCTGCGTTGTTTCACTCGAACCGGTCAAAAGTTGACGCCAGTACCCTTCAACGACGTTTGAGTAGGCTGCGGATTCCAAAGCGCCCATATACTGCTGCACTTCTTCAATGGGCATTTGGGTCGAGTCGCCGGACGGGTCAACGAGAAGCAATCCAACCACTCGTTCAGGATAAGCGCCGGCATACGCACCAGCAACACTACCGCCCATACTATGACCAACCAGAATGAATCTTTCAATACCCAACCGATTGACGACCCCCTGAATGTCTTGGACCATTGACTCAATCGCATAATCGCCATTGGCCGGTGGTAACGACTGGCCGTGTCCGCGCAGGTCGAGAGCGACAGCTCGTCGCGTCGTTCGGATGTGGTTGAGTTGGGCCGACCATTGGTGTGTGTTTCCGGCCAGTGAGTGTACGAAGACCACCGGGAATGAACCCTCTCCGCCATCATCCATGTAGATATGCGCTATTTTTTCTGACATCATGCTTTCTCCTTTGTTTGTCATCATTCAACTTTTGCAGTTGATTGTTCTCATTGTCTTAGCTATGACTGACATCTAGTGTCAGCCATTATTTGTACTATAATCCGACTAAAAAGGGGAGATGTGGGGGGCTGGGGGCGG
>DAOUFX010000302.1:0-10789 GCA_034429675.1 Anaerolineae bacterium
CCGGTACCCCGGCTCGAAAAAACACTACCCTTTTATCTCTTAGCCTGCAAGGCCGTGATTTTCATCCATCGAAGGTGAACTTTGCGAGCAAGAGGCAAAGGGCAAGAGGCAAGAAGTGAGGGTTGTTCGACCCATACTTCATACTCCATACTTCATGATGGTAGTATAGCCGACTCCGGTTTTGCGGCAACTTGAGTTTCTTACCAAAGCCGTTAAAATGGGGCGGGCTCTCTCTACCGGCAACACATACGGCATAAACCAGAATCTACAATCCCAGAGGGTGTTTCCACGGGCATAGCATCGCTCGCGAAAACACCCTTTTCATTCATATTTTTCGCGGCAGCCTTGTAATTTTTAATTTGGAACTCGAAACCATTTCAGGAGAAACGATGGAGGCGCAGGAGCGCGCCAAACGGCGACTGCGGCGTTGGGCCGTGTGGAGTCTGGTGTTGTTGGTCGCTGCCGCTGTGCGTTTCTGGAACTTGCCTGCTCTTCCTCCCGGCATTGAGCACGACGAAGTTGCTGAAGTCCTCATCGCCGAGAAGATTCTGAGCGGGCAGCACGCCGTTTTCTTCGCCGATGCCTACGGGCAGGAGCCGCTTTTTCTCTATCTGGTCGCTGTTGTGCTGCCGTTGCTGGGGCGCAACGTGCTGGCGCTGCGTTTTGTATCGGCGGCGGTGGGCCTGTTGACGGTGGCCGCCGGCGCGCGGGCGGCGCGGCGGCTGTTTGGCGAGCGCGTGGCTTTGGTTACGGCTATGGGATTAGCCGTGATGTTGTGGCCGGTGTTTTGGAGCCGGGTAGGGTTGCGTGGAATGACGTTGCCGTTGGTGTTGTGCCTCGGATTCGACGCACTCTGGCGCGCACTCCAATCGCCGTCTCAGAACCGGCATGCGTTGCTCGCCGGGTTCTGGTGCGGGCTCTCGGCTTACACCTATCTGGCAGCGCGCGCCTTGCCGATCTTGCTGGGCATTTTCGGGCTTTATCTGGCATTGAGTCAATTCGATTTTTTGCGGCGCACCTGGCGCGTTTGGGCGTTAGCTATCGCGGTTGCCCTGGCGTTGGCGTCGCCGCTGGCGCTGTATCTCTGGCGTACCCCGCAGGTTCAGACGCGCGTCTACGAGGTGGATGCTCCGCTGCGAGCGCTGCGCCAGGGCGATCCACGCGCCATCCTGGCAAACGTCCCGCGCCTTCTGGGAATGTTCACACTGCAAGGGGATTCGGTCGAGCGCAACAATGTCCCGCCCCTGCCGGTGTTCCCGGAGCCGCTGTGGGCGTCGCTGTTTTGGCTGGGTCTGATCTGTGCGCTTTGGCGCTGGCGCGAGGCGCGTTATGGGTTTGTGTTGCTCTGGCTGGGCGTAATGCTAACTCCCAGTCTGGCGACGACGGATGCGCCGAACTTTGTGCGCACGTTGGGCGCGCTGCCGGCGGCGATGATGGCGCCGGGAATTGGTCTGGACCGGCTGGTGAGATGGATCGCGCAGCGAAAGAACGCGCGCTTTTGGACGCGAACGACCTGCATCGTATTAGGAGGAGCGTTTTTGCTCAATCTGGGTCTGATGCTTCAGAATTATGCCGGGCGTTGGCCGGAGATTCCCTCGGTGCAGTTTATCTGGCAGACCGATTTCCGCGCTATCGCCGGTTGGTTGGACGCGCATCCGGCGATTCGGGACGTGACGATCTCCGGCCCTGCCAACACTTCGATGGATCCCGCCAGTATGGATCTATTATTGAAGCGCGCCGATGTGCGCGTGCGCTGGGTGGATAGCGGCAGCCCTCTCAGCAACGGCGGCGCATTGGTCGCGCCGCAGGCGGGAGGCTGGTTGCTCGTCCCGGACATTGTCCCGGTGGATGCCGTGTTGGAAGATCAACTGGCAGCGTGGAGCGCCGTTGAAGTCCCGGCGCAACGCTTCCGGGCTTTTGAGCTTCCTCAAGAATTGCCTGTCGCCGGGGAGTTGGCGGCGTTCGAGGGGAATTTGTCGTTGAGTCAGGTGCAGCTGCCGTCCGCGCCGGTCGCGCCGGGCCAGAACGTTATGCTGGTTTCTGTCTGGCATGTGCAGGCGGGTGCGCATCCGCCGTTCAAAATCTTTGTGCATCTGGTAGATGCACAAGGCGCCATTGTCGCGCAACACGATGGCTTGGACAGTCCGGCGCAGTTCTGGCAGCCCGGCGACCGGATTGTGCAGTTGCATCCTTTGAAGCTGCCGGATGGCCTGTTGCCCGGCGATTACGCGGTGCGCATTGGCCTTTATGACCGGGAAACGCTGGCACCGTACCCGCTCACGGATGGGCGGGGATTTTTTGAAGCCGGGGTGATTTCATTACAGCCATGATGAAAGGTAACCGTTGGCCGCTCTGGATGGCGGTGGTTGTGTTGTGGGTAGCGTTTGGGCTGTTGATGTACAACGCTCAGGCGCAATCGCCGACGATGGACGAGCAGAATCATATTGCGCGCGGGTACGCGTTGTTGCGCACCGGCGATCCGCGACTGAGCCTGGAGCACCCGCCGTTCATCAATGCGTTGGAAGCCGCCCCGCTGTTGCTGTTGCGCGACCGCCCGCAATTGCCGTTGGAGGATGCCTCGTGGGCCGACGCCGAATGGTATCACTTCGCGACGTTATTCCTGTGGGAAATCAACCCGAATCCTGATCGCATTGTCTTTCTGTCGCGCCTGCCGGTGATCGCCATCACGCTATTGCTGGCGGCGTTGGCCGGACGGTGGGCGCAGCAACTGGGCGGGCGTTGGTCGGGGGTGATGGCGTTGACCCTGGTGGCATTCGATCCCAACATTCTGGCGCACGGGAGCCTGACGACGACCGACGTTGGGGTCACGGCGATGGCGTTGCTGGCCGGGTACGGCGTGTGGCGGCTGGCGCTGGCCTGGCGCCGGCGTACTGCCGCGCTGACGGGCGTCGCGTTGGGGCTGATGCTGGCCAGCAAGACCTCGGCGCCGTTGTTTCTGGGGGTGTTCGGACTTCTGTTCGTTGGCGACGCGCTTTTTGCCGGGCAACCCAAGCAGGCGTTGCAGCGCGTTTGGGTTTATGGGGCGATGTGCGTCGTGGCGTTGGCCGCGCTGTGGGCGTGCTATGCCTTCCAGTTCGCTCCGGTTGTGGAGGGCGGCCCCGCAATTCCGCTGGGCACCTACTGGGCGGGGATTCTGGCGGTATTCAAAAACGTTCAGGGCGGGCGTCCCTCCTATTTGTTAGGCCGGACGATTTTGGCCGGTTGGCCTCTTTATTTCCCCATTACCTTTGCGGTCAAAACGTCGCTGCCGGCGCTGGGGCTGCTGCTGTGGTCGTTGCCGTCACTGGCGAAGCGCGATCAATGGCGGAGCGCCGCCTTTTTGCTGGCGCCGGTGATTGCGTATTGGGCCTTCACTCTCAACAGCTCGCTCAATTTGGGATACCGTCACCTGTTACCAACCCTGCCGTTTCTATACGTATGGGTGTCACAACTGGCAAGGAAAGCGCCCGACGGCGCGTGGGGTGTGTCGCGGTTGTCCCGCGTGGTTTGCGGCGTGTTTCTGGCGTGGTCGGTGGTGGAAATGGCGATGATCGCGCCGCATTTTCTGGCCTACTTCAACCCTATCGGCGGCGGGCCGGAAAACGGTTGGAGAGTCGTGGCCGATTCCAATATTGACTGGGGGCAGGACTTGAAATACCTGCGGGATTATCTCGACCAACAACACCTGGAGACGGTTAAACTCAGCTGGTTCGGCGCTGCGCCGCCGTCGGCTTACGGTATCACCTACGAACCGTTGCCGGGGTTGCCTTACCATTTCAATATGTGGTTCGAGCCGGCCACGTTCAACGAGCAACAGCCGGAACCGGGGGTCTATGTCATCAGCGTGTCCAATCTGGTCGAGTTGTCGTTGGATGCCAAGCACTTTTTCACGTATTTCCGCTCGCGCGAACCGGACGCGCGCATCGGGTATTCCATTTATGTCTACCGGATTGAACCTTGAAAATCTCAGAATCGCTTAAAGTATGGGGATGGATCGGCGGGCTGTGCGGTTTTCACGTCGTGCTCCTGTTGGTGAACTTCGTTCGGGTTCCCCTGACGCACGGCTACGATTGGGCCGGCCACCTGACCTATCTCCACTATGTGGCGGAACACTGGCAGACGCCGCCGGCGGAAGTCAGCCCGGAATTTTTCAATCCACCTGTCTATTATTTCAGCGTCGCCGCATTTCAACGTCTGACGGGCCTGGAGTTAGGGCAGGCCGGACGGGTCTTCAACCTGTTGCTGGCGCTGCTGACGCTTGGGCTGGTGGTTGGCCTGTGCCGCCGGGTCTGGCGCGATCAGGTCTGGCCGACCTGCTGGTGGTTGGGATTCTACGTGTGCAACCCCACCGTCTACCGTGTCTTTGGGATGGTGCGCCCGGAAGCGTTGTTGATGCCGTTGTTTGTCGCTGCCGGCTGGTTGGTTATCAAATTCCGTCCCGCCGCGCCCGGCATTGTCTGGGTGCTGGGTGCAGCGGTGTTGCCTGGGATTGCCTGGGGCGTGCGCCAGTGGGGCATTTTCCTGGAGGGCGCGTTGGTTGTATGGATGTTGGTCACGTGCTTACAGGCGCATCCTGCCCGGCGCTGGCTTCCCTGGGCGGTTCTTGGAGGGCAGGCGGCGCTCTTTGCCGGGTTGGCGGCTTCTTTCTTGTGGCTGCGCGGCGGGCACGTGTTGGCGTTTAACGCGGCGCCGCACGCTTTCGATCTGTCGTTCCTGACCCGCCTGGAATTGCCGACCTTGTTTGCCGATCCGGTGAGGCCGGCCCTGAATGATCGTTTCTGGCCGGTGTTGTATGCCGACTTTTGGGGCGATTACTGGCGCTATTGGCGGGAGGCCTTGTGCGCCGATCCTCTCCCCACCTCGGCGGCGACGCGCGCGGCGTTGGCCCGTGCGATGTGGGCGGCGCTTCCGGCCACGGGATTGACGCTGGCCGGCTGGTTGGGGTTTGGTCGGGAAACGCTTGAAGATGATGTTGCGCGTAACCTGCGTCATTTTAGCTTCTGGTTGATTGGAGCCAGTCTGGGCGGCTTTCTGATTTTTGCCGGTCTCTATGCCAATCCCGGCGAGGGGGACACCGTCAAAAGCGTTTATCTTGTCTACCTGACGCCCTTTTTGGGATATCTGGGTAGCGTCGTTGTATTCCGGCTTACACAAGCGCCGCTTTTCAAAAGGGGATGGGGGGTGTTAGGATTGTTCATGCTGCTGTTGCCGGTCTTCATCGCGCCCAATGGCATCTATTTGCCCCCGGCGCGTATGGCAGAACACAGTTGGGTGATGCCACCGGTTGCCTATCGTCTGGACTCCACCTTCGGGGAAGCCATCACCCTTGTGGGATACGATTGGGCATGGGATACCGCCCAGAACCGGCTCGCATTGACGTTGGTGTGGCGGGCGGATGCTTATACGGGCGCCAGTTATAAAGTTTTTGTCCACGGCATAGACACAACGACCGGACGCGTGTTAGCGCAATCGGATGCCGTGCCGGCAGGTTGGACCCGCCCTACTCAGGAATGGCGCAGCGGCGAATACATTGTAGATGTCCATTCTCTCGCGCTGGCGCCCGAAGTTTTGTCTACATGTGAGATCCGGGTGGGGCTTTATCGCGAAGGCGCAGAAGACCGCCTGAGAACGAAATCGGGAGGAGATTATGAAGTGATTGTGTTACAACAAGACAAACGTGAGTAGCAAAAGAGCATGAGGAGTCTATGGTATAATCCACTCCGAAGAATTGGCCGGGCCGTTTCAAAAAATCATACCCTGGTTTTGTGAGAGGTGTGGTGTAAAGCGCTTTTTTTAACGGCGTTTTTATGCCTTGTTTGCGGCCTTGGCGCTGGGATGCTTGAAATTCCGGGATGGCGCGACCAATACTTTAGAGGTATCTCTATATCAAAAAGCTGTAAGGAGCAGTTAAAATGAAACATAATCAGAAGTTTGGATATCTGGCCGGTGTCTTAGTGGCCCTGGCGTTGTTGACAGTGGGCGCGTATTGGCTTCAGACCGCGCAGGTCCGGGCGGCGCCTTCAGATGGTACGTTGTTGCTGGGCACCTCAACCAAAGAGGTAACGCCGAGCAGTGTCTCCCCCGGCGGCGTTGCGCACTATGCGATCGTGCTGCGGAATAGTTCCGCCATTTCCACCGTTACCAATGTCACCGTTGGTGACGCTTTGCCGGAGCTGTTGACCTATGTGGAGAACAGCGCCGGTACGGTGCCTGCCGGTAAGGCGACCTGGGATACTACCTCCGGTCACATCACGTTCACCGTCATCTCCCTGGCCCCGCAAACGACCGTCACGCTGACGTTCGACGCCGAACTAAACCTGACGGCAGAATCCGGTGATGTGATCTCAAACGTGGCGAGCCTGGACGATGGTGTGGTTCTCACCTGGACCAATCCGGCCACGTTTACGGTCAGCCAGCCGCCGGTGGTGCAAATAGCCACCCCCTCTTCCGGCGTTGTCATTGAGCAATCCGCCGGTAGTGCCTATGCGATCAGCGGTCACGCCTGGGCCGATCCTGCCGATCCGCCGTTCCTGGCGGCGCCGGTGTTAGACCCCCTCACCAGCCCGGATAACGATGGTACCTATTATGTGAACTGGACCGCCGTGCCGTTGGCGCAGAACTATGTTTTGGAAGAGGCCACAGCGCTCGGCGGATCGTGGACCCAATATCAGCCGGTGATGTCTCCAACCGTTTCGCAATTGGTGACGGGGAAAGCGAATGGTACCTACTACTATCGAGTTCGCGCCTATAGCGCTCATGTCACTGAAAGCCGTTGGAGCAATGTGCAGTCTGTGACAGTTTTCAAAACCAATCTGCGGTATGAGTATGAGCCGTCGGTGGTCGCTCCACAGAGCGTCGCCGCTCCTATGGATGGCGAGGTTGTCGTTGAAGTCAGTCCTGACGATGGCGCCCATTGGTATACAGCGACCGTGACCAACAATGCCGGCGGCTGGTGGGACTGGACCTATAACTGGACACTGCCCGACGAGGAAGATGTTTCACACGTTCTCCGCGCGCGTGCACGTTATGCCAGCGGTGGCACCTATGGCCCCGAAGATAGCATCGTGATCAGCGTCAGGAATAGTATCCATTACGTCTACATGCCTCTGGTTATGCGTCGTTGGCCGCCGGTTCCCTATGCGGCGACGTTGACGACGACCGCGACTGCTGTGCGCGGCGGCAATTACACGCTGGGTTGGTCGTATAGCCATGCGCAATACCCGCCGAGCTCAGATAGCAGCTACGAACTTCAGGAAGCAGCCAACAACACTTTCAGTAACCTGATGGTGCTGTGCTCGCCGCAGACCACTATATGTGGCGCTACTCGTAACCTGACGATCGGCCTGGGCAAAACTCCTGGCACTTATTATTACCGCGTTCGCGCCTGGAATAATTACGGGGCGGGCGAATGGAGCAATGTCATTCAGGTGGTTGTGACTGCGCCAGTGCCTTATGCGCCTGTCCTTGCCGCTATTGACAATACGGATGGCAATGGCAGCTACAATCTCAATTGGTCCTATACCGAGCCGAATTTCCTGCCGACTTCGTATGAGGTCCAGGAAGCCACCGACGCGAATTTTACCGCCAACCTCAAAACTCCCTGCACTCCTGGCGCCGCGACTACATGCGCTCTCACCGGGAAGACCGTCGGCACCTATTTCTATCGCGTCCGCGGTGTGAATGCTGCCGGGGCCGGCGACTGGAGCGCCGCGCAGAGCGCTACCGTCACCACCATCAGCCGCAACTACAACTTCGACGGCTCGCTTGAGGGTTGGGGAATTCGGCGCTCCGATGAACCTGTGACTGATAGTGGAAACCCCATCCCGCAGCCTATCAGCCGCGACAACAAGTTGTACACGATGATGATCGGCGCCGGCGATTTTGCGATCATTTCACCGTTGGAAGCGGCCCCGCCGGTGCCCTATGTAATTGTCACCGACGCCGATATCGTGGATGAAACCATCAACGGCAATCAGTATGCGCCCAAGGATCAGATGAAATACTCTATCCTCTTCGGCGCGAATGGCGGATCACCTTGTCCGGCGACCGAAAACACGCCCAAGAACCAGGGATGCTTCTCGCACTATTACCGGGTGCGGGTGCGCTGGGACGCGGCCAACCAAAGCCAACTGACCTGGGCGCTGCAACGGATTGACTACCACGAAGGCGACAATGATCAGGGGCACCCGCCGAAGACGTTGGCAGAAGGCACCGTGAACACGAACGCCAATGACTGGAACAAGTGGAAGATCGCGGTGCTCAACTCGTCAGGCGACAACATCAAGGTCTATTTCGGCTGGAGTGAGACGCAAATTGCTTCGGTCCGCGATACCAGCTACGTCAACGAACCGTACTTCGGCGTGCAGATCATTTCGCCGAACTGGGGTTCCGTTGCGACACGTTGGGACTGGTTCCAGGTCACGGCCCAGTAATCTCTCTCTTTCATCCAAATTCTGCGCTGTGGGTTGCGCGTAGAAGTCTTGTTTTGAGAAGTCGAGCGGCGCGCAGTTTGTTCAACTGCGCGCCGCCGTCTTTTATGTTACTTTGACGGATATTGGAAGGATTATGGCTGAAATTCGGCAGTGGTTTAAGTCGCGCATTTTTGTGGCCTTGTTGCTCGGTTTTGTGCTCCTTGCGACGGCGGTCAGTTTGATGAACCCTCTCTTCGAAGCGCCGGACGAGATCCGCCACTATCGTTACATCCGTAAACTGGTAATGGAGCGACGGTTGCCGGTGCAGGGCCAGGAGGAAATTCGCTCCCAAAGCCACCACCCTCCTCTGTATTATTTTTTGAGCGCGCTGTGCAGCGCATGGGTACCTTCATCCCATACCGCTGCCTACCAGCACCCTAACAACCCCGCTTGGGGCTATCGCAATTGGGAAGTCAGCGTAGATAATAAGGTGCAGTATTGGCACGGCCCGTCCGAGCGATTCCCCTTTTCGGACGGATTTCTGGCTGCGATGATCCCGCGTTGGGTCAATGTGATGTTAGGCGCACTGACGGTCATGCTCACGTATGGAATCGGGCGGCGTATCTGGCCTGAGCATCCCGCGTTGGCTCTGGGCGGCGCGGCCATGGTTGCGTTTAACCCGCAGTTCATTTATACCAGCGCCGCCATCAACAACGACATCATTGCCGCGTTGTGCGGGACCTGGGTGTTGTTTATTTGCCTGGGCATCGTTCAGACCGGGGCCGATAGGCGCACATGGGCGGGGTTGGGCGTGGCGTATGGATGCGGGCTGCTGTCGAAATTCCATCTGGTCGCTGCCGGCGCGCTCATTGTATTGGCGCTGGCTCTGGAGGCGCGGAAGACGCCGGGGCTTTCGGCGCAGGCGCGGCGTTGGGTGACCGGGATGGCGGCAGTTTTCGGCGTCGCCGGGGTTCTTGCCGGTTGGTGGTTTGTGCGAAACTGGCTGCTTTACGGCGATTTGACCGGCATGAACAAGCTCAATGAGTTGTGGCAGGGACGCCCGGCGGGCGGGAACTGGTGGGCTATTCAACAGGGGTTGCCGTACTTATGGTCCAGCCTGTGGGCGCGCTTTGGCTCCGGGCAGATTCCAGTGCCGCAAGCGTTCTACACCGGGATGATGGCTTTCTGTCTGTTGGCGCTGGCCGGATACGCGCGCTGGCGATGCCTGCGCCTGGATTTCGCAAGTGGGCTTTTGCTGGTCGCCACGGTCGGAGTATTCACGGCGGTGGTCTTCTATTATATGTTGATTCAACCCGCCGGCGCGATGGGGCGATTTCTGTTTCCGGCGTTGCCGGCTTTTGCCGTCCTGCTTGTCGCTGGGATAGATGCCTGGCTCCGCGCGCCAAAGTATACAGCCGGTGTGATAGCCGGGGTGATGCTGTTCCTGAGCGGAGCCGCATTGGGTGGCTATCTTTTGCCGGCAGTGGGGTACCCCGCCCGGGTTGCCGCCTCAACCCCCGCCGCCGATGTGCAGTTCGGTGATGTGGCGAAGCTGTTGAATGTGGAGGTCAGCCCGGCGCAGGCACGCCCGGGCGAGCCGATCTGGGTGCGCGCAACCTGGTTGCCGCTGCAATGGACGGCGCGACCCTACGCCGTCTATATCCATTTGATAGACGACGCCGGCGTCGTTGTGATGCAACGGGACACCTGGCCCGGTCTCGGTCGCGCACCGACCACATCCTGGCGCAGCGGTTATGCGTTCGTGGATACGTACCGGTTGGATCTAAGTGAATCGGTGTATGCGCCTAACCGTGTCCATGTGCGTTTGGGGCTGTACGAATCCGAGTGGGGACGGTTGCCGCTTCTTCAGGACGGTGTAGCCGAACCGACCGGCCAGGGGTTTGACGCCGGTGAAGTGACCATCGCCGCGCGCCCCGGCGCATGGCCGAATGCCCAGTTCGTCAACTTTGCCGGTGAAATCGCTTTCGTCGGTTATACGCTGGAGCCGCGCGTGCTGAGCGCCGGCGAAACCTTGACGGCCACTCTCTATTGGCAGGTCATCGGCGAGCCGCGTTACCCCTACGCCATTTTTGCGCAGGTGTTGGACCCCGAATATCACGTCTGGGGCAGCCGCGATGGCGGCCAGATAAACTGGACGCCTGGCAGTGTGGTCACGGAAACCCGGGCCATCACCCTGATTCCCGAAACGCCCGCCGGGACTTACCCGCTTCAAGTGGGGCTATTCCACTCCGAGGCCGGGCGTCTGCCGGTGATCGCGGAAGATGGGCGTCACCTGGAAGAGCGGGTGGTTCTTGGCCCTATTCGGGTGCAGGAAAAATAACGGCAAAAGTATCTTCTCAGAATCTTGGGGTGGGGGA
>DAOUFX010000303.1:0-9980 GCA_034429675.1 Anaerolineae bacterium
CGCGCTTCCGATCTCCCCCGCCCGCGCAAACACACCCCTTTACCCCATCACGTTCAGCCAAAATCAAAGGTAGGAAAAAAATGACAAGAGCACCCTTTCAAATCCTCGTCTATCCATACCGCGCCGGCAACGGCCAGATCAAATACGCCCTGCTGAAAAGAGCGGACCGGGGATACTGGCAAGGAATTGCCGGCGGCGGTGAAGACACCGAGACACCGCTCGAAGCCGCCAGACGCGAAACCTGCGAAGAAACCGGCCTGCCGCCGGCGTCTGAATTCATTCAGCTGGATTCAAGAGCCTCTGTGCCGGTCACCGAATTCAAAAGCAGCCACTTTTGGGGCGACGATGTTTACGTGATCCCACAATATTGTTTTGGCGTCGCAGCGCCGGATATACCGATCATCCTTTCCCATGAACACACAGAATATCGCTGGCTATCGTACCAGGAGGCTTGCCGCTTGATACAGTACGATGGAGACAGAACCGCTCTGTGGGAGCTGGACAAAAGATTGAAAGGCAAGGGGCCCCGTGGGTAAACGATTTTTTGACTTGCCTGCAAACACGGTTATACTCTAAATAAACCCCGGCTTAGGATACGGCTGCAAGGATGCAGGATGGATACAGACACGCTGATCGGTATTAAAATTGGACCCTACGAAATCTTGGAAAAGATCGGCAAAGGTGGCATGGCGGAAGTTTATAAAGGACGTCATGTGGCCCTGCAACGTTTGGTCGCTATCAAATTTTTGGGACGTTCTCTCCAGACAGACCAGGGCCTGACGCAACGATTTCGGCGCGAAGCACAAGCCATTGCCGCCATGCGCCACCCCAATATTGTGCAGGTGCATGACTTTGGCAACTTTGAGGGCGGGCATTATCTGGTTATGGAATATGTGGAAGGCACCGACCTGCGCTACGAGATTGACCGGCGCCGGCAGAAAAAAAAGCCCTTCACCCCCGCCGAAATCCTCAATATCGTCAAACAAATTGCCCTGGCGTTGGATTACGCCCACAAACAAGGCATCATCCACCGCGACGTCAAACCCGGTAATATCCTGCTCACCAAAGACGGGCAGGCCATCCTCGGCGACTTCGGACTGGTGATGTTGCGCGATCGCATCAGCCAGGCCACCCTCGGCACGTCCTTCGGCACCCCTGAATACATCGCGCCCGAACAGGCGATGGACTCGCGCGCCGCCCTCCCCCAATCCGACATCTACGCGCTCGGCGGCATCGTCTACGAGATGGTCACCGGACAACTGCCCTTCGAGGCCGACTCGGCGCTGAGCCTGGCGCTCAAACACATCAGTGAAGACCCCACGCCCCCGCGCAAGTTTGCGCGCAACCTGCCTCAAAGCGTAGAGAACGTGATCTTGCGCGCGCTGGCAAAAGACCCCAAACAACGTCCCAACACCGCCCAGGAATTCGTGGATGCGCTGCGTCAGGCGTGGGAGAATGCGGGCAAGACACCCGAACCTGCGCCCGCAGAAGCCTTCACCCAAAGCGATACCATCCCCCCGCCTCCCTCCAAAAACGCGCCGGCCACCAAACCCAAACGGCCAGCGAACAAACCGAGACCCGAAGCACAGCAAACACCGCCGGCGAAGGCCCCTGTCACCGTACCAAAGACGCCACCACCCACGCCGGAACAAAAAATGCCCACCCCACCACCGCCCCAAAAGCGGCGGCTCTGGCCGGCGTTGGCGCTGCTTCTCATCCTTCTGATCGGCGGAGGATATGTCGCGGCGCGAATGGGCTACCTTCCCTGGCCCGTTCTGCCTTCGCCAACGATGACGCCCACCGCCACCGTCGCCAACACAACCGCCACACGCACGACGGCGCCAACCACCGCAGCAGCGACGACGTCCGTGCCGACTACCGCCGTTGTCACAACGGCAACGAATACGCCCACGCTCACACCGACCCCCACAGCCGACACCCCAACCCCTACCCCCACACCCACGCCCACGCCAACCGAACTCCCCACACCCACAGCAACACCCACAGCAACTCCTACACCCACGTTGACGGCCGGCCAGGCGCTGACCCGCGAGGTGGATGGCATGATCATCCATTTCGTGCCGGGCGGCCCCTTCCCAATGGGCGCTGCCGATGATCCCGACGCGCGCAAGCACGAACAGCCGCAACACGAGGTGACACTGTCGCCGTTCTGGATTGATCAGACCGAAGTGACCACCGACCAATACAAACTGTGCGTGGCCGCCGGCGATTGCGAAGCTCCCTACACTCGCACCGCCTACGACAATCCCGCACGCGGCGACCATCCGATGAACTACATCAGTTGGGAGGACGCCGTCGCATACTGCGCCTGGGTCGCGACCGAAACCGGGTGGGACGCTCACCTGCCCACCGAAGCGCAATGGGAAAAAGCCGCGTCCTGGGATCCCCAAACCCAGACCAAGCGCCGCTATCCCTGGGGCAACGAGTTCGACGCATCCCGCGTCGCGCTGAGCGGCAAGACGTCAGCCGTGGGCAGCTTCCCCGCCGGGGCCAGCGCTTATGGCGCACTGGACATGGCCGGCAACGCCTGGGAATGGGCCTCCGACTGGTACGACAAAGACTACTATTCGACGCCGGATATTTCCGCCGACCCGACAGGGCCATCCGATGGAACGCTGCGCGTCCTGCGCGGCGGCGATTTCAGCTCCACCGGGTCGAACAACACCCAGTTGCGCACCACCTACCGCGAAACCGGCTATCCCGCCAGCACCAGCCAACGCCCGGCCAAGGGTCCCAACCTGGGATTCCGGTGCGCCGTCAACGGCGAACGGCTGCCCTAAAACAACCTCACCCAACAAAAGAAGCCCTCATAAATCGAGGGCTTCTTTTCATTGACAAAACGCTTCCCAACTTTCAACTTTCAACTTGAAACGCTCCGCAACGGCCCGCCGTCCCCGCTGATAATCCTCCAAATCCACATACTGCCTCACCGTGCCGTCGGCTACGGCCCACACCTGAGTGGCAAAATGCTCGATGAAATAGCGATCGTGAACCACAGCCAATACCGTGCCCGCGAAAGCCGTCATCGCCTGTTCAAACCCGACGCGACTGGGTATATCCAGGTGATTGATCGGTTCATCCAGCAACAGGAAATTACATCCCGTCGCCACCAGCTTCGCCAGCGCCAGCCGCGCCCGCTCGCCATAGCTGAGATTCCCCACCGGCGTGAAGACGTCGTCCCCGGCAAAGAGAAAGTAATGCAGAAATGAGCGCACGTCGGTATCCGACATCGCTGCGGCAGTGCGCACCACCTCGAACGGCGTACTGTGAGGGTCAAGCGTCTCCTGTTCCTGGGCGTAATACCCCAGCTTCACCCGCGCGCCCAAACGCGCCGAGCCCGCCAACGGCGCCAGTTTGCCGGTGATCACCCGTAGCAACGTCGTTTTGCCGGCGCCATTGGGGCCGACGAGCGCCACGCGCTCCCCCTGGCGCAAAGTCTGGTTGACGTTGCTGAAGAGCGGCGCGCCGTTGTAACCGGCGGCCAACCCCTTCAACACCAGCACATCTTGCCCACTTTCAGGCGTTTCCACGAATTCCAGCTTCATATGCCAGCTCAACTTAGGCTTTTCGACGCGCTCCGCCTCCAACTCGCGCTCGATCCGGCGCCGTTGCACGGTCGCGCGCCGCGCAATGCCCTTCGCAATCGCGCGGGGCCCGAAGTCAATGGTCCCTGCCTCAATACTGTTCGCATAGCCGGTTAACCGGCGCGCCTCACCCAGCAGTTGCGCCACATGTTCCTGTTGAGCGTTGTATGCCGCCCAGTGGCGCTCCAGCTCGCGCTGTTTGGCCGCCAGATAGTCGCTGTAATTGCCCGGATAGACAACGACCTGATGCGTCGCAGGGTCCAGATCCAAGATCGTCGTGATGGTGCGATCCAGAAACGTGCGATCGTGCGAAACCAACAGAATAGCTCCCGAATAGTCGCGCAGCCAATCCTCCAACCACTCCAAAGCGGCAATGTCCAGATGATTGGTCGGCTCATCCAAAAGCAAAATCTGCGGATTCTGAACCAACAAACACGCCAATCCCAGGCGCGTCTTCTGCCCACCACTCAAATACTCAACCGGTGTGTCCAGCGGCAGGTCGGACAGTCCCAGTCCGGCCATCACCGCCTCAAGCCGGTGCGCCGGAGGCAAGGCCGCCGCCAACGCCTCCAACTCGGAAAGCGTCTCACCGTATTCCTCCAACGCTCGCGCCTGGGCGTCGCCGGACGTCGCCGACAACACCTCGCCCAATTCCGCTACGCGCACCTCCAGCGCGTCCAGGCGGCGCTGTCCGGCTCTCAGCACATCGTCCAACGTGGTTCCGGCCGGATGGCGGCTGCCTTGCTCAAGATACCCCACGCGCGCAGAGTCCGGCTGCATTCGCACCGCGCCGCTATCCGGCGATTCCATCCCCATCACAATGCGCAACAACGTCGTCTTCCCGCACCCATTCGGCCCGATCAGGCCCATCCGGTCGCCGTCGTTGAGCGTAAAAGAGACATCGGCCAAAACCAAAACGTCGCCGTAGTGTTTGCTGATATTGGAAAGTTGTAACATATCGTCCTCCTGACAAACAAAAAGGCCGTGGGGACTTGCACCCACGGCCTTGAATGGAAAAATAAATTTCAGTTCAGCGTCATCATCGAGATGCAAAATGCCCACAAGTGTGAACAGCTGCGATCTCAGTCATTCCGCTACCTCCTGAATAAATTTAACAACATCGAACACGCGCCATTATAGAATCAATCGCCGAACTGTCAACCGGCTAAAACGGCGCTTTCACCGCCACCAACGTCCCCAAAACGGAAACAAAACGGTTAAAGCCTTGCACGTAACTCAACAGATAATCCTGACTCAACAAATCGGCCAGCGCGCTTTCACCCAACCCCAACAACAACGCCACAAAAGGACGGAAATCGCGCAAAGTGACGCGCACACAGTTGGTGTCGTCGGTTAGAATACCCCAGACCAATTCCTTCGCAATGCCATCGTCTTTGGCGCTGACAAAACGGCGCAGGCTACTGCCGGGCGCAACCCGCCCCACGTTGGAGAAAACTTCGTTGCCCTTGATCACTTCATTGAGGATACTGATGTGTTGGGGAATCTGATCGAGCAAATGCTGCATCGCCGGGGGCAAATGTCCCAAAAGGTGCAATGTGGCCGTGTTGAAACTTTCGCCGCGCATGGTGACGGCCTTCACGGTATCGCAAAACCCGCCAAAAGCCTGGAGATACGCCAACAACTGGCGGCGCTGTTGATCGAAATCCTGCCATGATTCCGGCGTGTCGGCCTGGCGATACTTATGGTAAGCGTCGCGCGCGGTCGCAAAAACCATCGGCAGATCCGGCAACGGATTACGGAACGTCGTAGGATAAAGCCGCTCGCGCGGCGAAACATTGCTGGCATCCATCGGAATCAACAAAGAGGGGTTGTTTTCCTTGAAACGCACCAGAGTCTGTTCCAGCGACTCCTTCACCGCTTTGTATTGCGCCGACTTCGCGCGTTTCTGAAAGGCAGCCAGAGCTTTCTCGGCGCGATCCGAAAGAACGTACTGCGAAGCGTGGAATATCCGGTACAGCAACAACAAATCGTTGACCGTCAGATGCACACCGCGCTGATCCAGCCACTTTCGCAGCCGCTTAACACCCTCAAACTGAATCCCATCCGACTCCGCCGCCGCTTCGGTCGGATGAATATGCTTCTGCACCTGCGCGGCAAACTGCGGCGGGTAGTGCAATTGCAACGGCGCAAACGCCGGCACCGGCGTCACCGGCGCGCTCTGCGCCAACTGCCGGTAGCCGATGATGGCAAAATTGGTCATAATCTCGGCGATGGCGCTTCCCCACATCCCATCGAAAAAGATGTGGGACTGGTCAAACACCATACTCATATCGGTGCGCATGATGGTCAACGCATGGTCGCCGATACCGCGGCGAGCGCGCCGGATATGCGATAGAGGCTGCACGGCAGACTGTAGATCCCAATTGATCAAAATCGGCGCGCGACGCAAACGCCCCAGCTCGGCCTGGGTCGCTTCGGGCAAATCCTTGCGTAGCTGCATCTGCACCGAGCGCGGCGCCGTAGCCAACAGCAAATCCAAATCGGAGGCAGTCCCGGTCGTCGGCGCAGCCAGAATCGCGGCAACCTGCGATTGGATACTCTCCGATGAAGGCGGTCGCAAATTCCCCAACGGCTGTCTGGTGTCGCGATACCACACCCGCCCACCGCCATCGGTATCCACCAAACGCGATTGGGCATCGCACAGCCCCTCACTATGGGCAAAGAGCGGCAACGGCGCCGCATTCTCGCCCGGCAGATGACACAAAGGGCTGCCATTCGCATCCCGCCGGCACACCGGCAAGAGATACGTCCGCCCCTGCCAGATCAAGCCGACGAACGCGCGCCAGAGCGGGACTATTTCCTTGCGCTCCTGATATTGATCAGGCGTCAAAGACGCCAACAGGGACATTTGCTCGACGTAGGCCTGAAATTCTTCCTGATGCCGGCGCGCGTAGATTTCTTCGATTTTCCCGCGATACGGCTGCGGCATGTGAACACAGCGTTCCTGAAGAAAAACGTCGAAGGTCTCCAGACGATAGCGCAAATAGTCCGACCGGTTGGGCGGACAACGATAAGGGCGCGCGCAGTCCCAATCGCGCAGAATCGTCGAAAAAGGCTTCTGATCGGCGAGGCCGGCGCCCTCGGCTTGCTCCCGCACCGTCCGCAACAGCACCCGCTCGCGCCAGTCAATCGCCAGCAAATCGTTGTAATGATACAAAACGTCAATAGCGGCCCCTACCCACGCCGCCGCGGCCTGAACCGGATTGTCAATCCGTGGAAACGCCTGATGAAAACCGCAGGTTTCGTTGGCGTGGCGTGCAGCATCCTCGCGCAAACTAAATTCGAGGTAAAACTGCCACATCCCCTGCGGGAAAGCGCTATCAACGTCTTTCCCCGCCAGGCGCAAAAGTTTCTGGTAAGCGTAAAGCACAGTCGCCGGACCGGCTACGAACACGCCAAAAAGCCCCTGCGGCAGCAAATTCAGCCCCCGCATCAGAGCGCTGACGTCCTGACGCACCCGTTCTGAAATCACTTTTCGGCCTTTGAGCTGCGTCAAACCGCTCAAAATCATAGCCGGCAAATTGCCGGCCGGCAAAACATTAGCCACTTCTTGCTTGATCGCACGAATCTCCGGAAGCGTCAGCTCGGTCAGCTCCAACAAAGTGCGTTCGTCAATCTCATTGAACGCTGCCAATGTCGTATGCTGAGCATTTGATAGAACTTCCGGCGATGTTTGCGCAGAACTATTAGCCATAGTGCGAACTCCTTTTCCCAACTTCCACCTCTTATTGTATCCAAGGTTGCAAGCAGGGCAATCGCGCCGGATTCTTACGGGCGCATTTTAATTTCGGGGCAGAGAAGAACGTAGAGACGCAAAATTTTGCGTCTTCTTCTGCGCGGAGAGGAACGCAAAATGTTGCGTCTCTACGAAAGTACAGATTTTGCCCCCATCTTGAAATGCACCCATTCTTACTTGACAATGCCGGCTCATGACGTAAAGTAAAGCCATTGTTGCCGCTCTGGCATCTAACCTTTGGCGCTTGACCTTCAATAGAGAAGCATTTTTTGGAGCGTACTATGAAATTCAACAACCGTGATGACATTGTCCAATGGACGCCCCTGTGGCAAGGCGAACGTTTCCCCGATGGCCGCCCCCGCGTCCCCGATGACATCATCCGCCGCATGAAGCGCGTCACCACCGAAGAAGCCTGGGCCGTGCTGTGGAACCACGGCTATCACTTCCAATTTGAAGGAAACTGGACGCGCCTGCATCCCGACCGCGTCCTGGTAGGCCGCGCCGTGACCGGGGTCTTTGTTCCACAGCGGCCGGACTTGCACGGCAGTTTGATGGAGTACGGACATTCGGTAGAAGGCCGCATCGGGGAGATGAACTCCTGGGTCATCGAAACGCTGGGCGAGGACGACGTGATCGTCATTGACCTGTTCGGCAAAGTCTACGAGGGCACCTACTCCGGCGCCAACCTCTCGACCGCCATCGCCACGCGCACCAGGCGCGGGCAGGTCATCTATGGCGGCATCCGCGACGCCCAACAAATCTACGACATTCCCAACTTTGCCACGTTCTGCAAAGGCTTCGATCCTACCCCCATCCGCAACGTGACCCTGGTCGGGCTCAACACGCCCTGCCGCGTCGGCGCCGCCACTTGCTTGCCCGGCGATGTGATACTGGGAACGCTTACCGGCGTGCTCTTCATCCCGCCGCATCTGGCCGAAGAGGTCGTCGAACACTCCGAACGCACGCAAATGCGCGAGATGTTCAGCCACCAACGCCTGCGCGAGGGCATCTACAATTCCAGCCAGATGGACACCAAGTGGACGGAAAGCATCGAGGCGGACTTCGAAGAATGGCGGAAGTCGCACAGTATCGAAGAATACGATCACATTGATTGGAACAAGCCATCTGAGCAATCTGACAGCGGCGGAACGCTGCTTGGATAGGACATAACACTTTTTTCATCGCGCATTATCTCGCGGAGGGACCATTCCATGATTGCACTGATAGACTACGGCGCCGGCAACGTGCGCTCCGTACACAAAGCGCTGACCACGGTTGGCGCTAACGTGACCATTACACAAGACCCTGACGCCGTTTTCGCGGCGGATAAAGTGGCGCTGCCCGGCGTCGGCGCATTTGCGAATTGTATGGAAAACCTGGAACGGCTGGGGCTTATCCCTGCCATTCGGGCAATCGTAACGCGCGGGACGCCGTTCCTGGGCATCTGTGTGGGAATGCAGGTGCTTTTCAACGAAGGGTCTGAGATGGGATCGCACGCCGGATTGGGATTACTGCCGGGACGTGTAGTGCGCTTCGATCTGGAGCCGCCGCTCAAAGTGCCGCACACCGGCTGGAATCAAATAACGCCGGTTCAGGCTTCTTCGCTGCTAAACAACCTGCCGGCAGGGACGTGGGGCTACTTCAATCACGGGTATTATTGCCAGGCGCTCCCAGAGCATACGCTCGCGGTCACCGATTACGGTGGGCCTTACCCCTGCGTGGTCGGCTACGATAATATCTACGGGATTCAATTCCACCCGGAAAAAAGCCAGGCCGCGGGGCTGCAAATTCTACGGAATTTCGTCGAGCAATGACCGACAAATTCACCCTCTACCCCGCTATTGATTTGCGTGAAGGACGCGTCGTGCGACTGAGGCAGGGCGATCCGAGCAAAGAAACGCAATACGGCCACGATCCGTTGGCCGTCGCCGAACGCTGGCGGCTGGCCGGCGCCGATTGGCTGCATGTAGTCAATCTCGACGGCGCCTTTGGCGAATCCGGGCAAGCCAACCAGGAAGCGCTCAAACGCATCCTCACGGCCGGGCTGCCCGTGCAATTCGGCGGCGGCCTGCGCGATCTCGCCAGCATCCGGCAGGCCTTCGATCTGGGTGTGACGCGGGTCGTTCTGGGAACCGTCGCCGTGGAAAACCCTGCCCTCGCGGCATCCGCGCTCGCCGACTTTGGCGCAGAACGCATCGCCCTGGGAATAGACGCGCGCGACGGCATCGTGCAAATTCGTGGCTGGCGGACCGCAGCGCCGCTCCTGGCCGCCGATCTGGCCCAACGATGGGCCGATCAGGGCGGACGCTGGCTCGTCTTCACCGATATCGCCCGCGACGGTGTGGGAACCGGGATCAATCTCGCCGCCACCGTCGCGCTCGCACACGCCACCGGGCTACAAGTGATCGCTTCCGGCGGCGTCGCCAGCCTCGAAGATGTCCGGCAAGTATATCAAGCGGGACTGAGCGGCGTCATCATCGGGCGCGCCCTCTACGAAGGGCACATCCGGCTTGAAGAAGCGCGGCAAGTAGCCGCAGCCGGCCATTCACCGGCGGCTGGATGAACGGTCTACACATCAGAGGTATAGAGAAGGTGTTTTTCGCACACGGGGTACCGTG
>DAOUFX010000304.1:0-4015 GCA_034429675.1 Anaerolineae bacterium
GGGGGAGGACGGGCTGCACCCGCCCCCAAACCCCACTTCTCCCCTTTTATTGAGATGATACAAGACTACGAATTATGCTCGGGACGATAGTAATCATCGCAGAAGCGTTGAATGGGAGGAAACATGGCACAGCTACCTGCATTTAATATAAGTGTGGTTTTTCATAAATTTCTGAAGATTGTTACAAATGAGTTCTATTTGCACTACCAGGTTGTGCGATATGATCTCGCTGCCTCGGCAATCCCCGCTAATATTTTCATGTTGGCCGTCTGGCATACATATTCCGGCGTTTGGCATGAATTACCGTTGGTTATTCTGAAAGGTCTGCTCTATTTCTCTCTCTATATTTATACGTTTTGCCTATCCAATCAATTATCCGGCGTTGATGAAGATCGGCTCAATAAACCGGACCGTCCGCTCGTCAGGAACCTCATGACGTATAGGGGGGCGCGCTTGCGTTGGGCAACGAGCATGCTCTTCTATCTTCTTATTGGGAGTTGGTTTGGCGTTCTTCGTTGGACTCTTCTGTGGCAAGTTGTGACGATCCTTCATAATCGTTTCGGGGGAGCAAAACATTGGTTCACCAAAAACCTGGCCATGTTTTTGGGAACTCTGGCGCAACTTGCCGCTGCCTGGGAACTCATTGTTCCTTTGAATGTGGTTGGATGGCGTTGGGTGCTTACCGTAGCGTTGGGAGTGTTTTTTCTGGTCGGACTACAAGACCTACGTGATGTTATTGGCGATGAGACGGGTCATAGAAAAACGTTGCCTATTGTTTATGGAATGAGGCCTGTGCGTATTGCATTGTCCATCGGGTTTGCGGTACAGCCGCTTGTCGTCCATGTGATGTTGGTTATGCCTGCCGGTTTGAATGTGTTGCATGGGTTGTGCAGCATTATTCTTGGGCTGAGCAGCCTCTATATCGCTTATCGAATTCTGCGTTATCGTACACCTAAAGCGGATCACGACACCTACATGCTATATAACTATTGGTATTGTTTGACGTTGGCCTGTGCGTTTGTTTTGCTCTGATCGATAGGGATCAGCCGGCCGCATCATCAGAACTGGGGCATTTTGTTGTATGCCCCAGTTCTATGGATTGCAGTTTATGACCGCGTGTACCGCAAGATGGGATTGCGGGCGGCGCCGACTTCATCCAGACGGCGCACCGGCGCGTCGTGGGGCGCGGTTTGCAACAGCTCCGGCGCGCTCCGCGCTTCTTCGGCGATTTTGAGCAGCGCTTCCACGTAGGCGTCGAGCGTTTGCAGGCTCTCGGTTTCCGTCGGCTCGATCATCAGCGCTTCGTGGACGATGAGCGGGAAGTAGTAGGTGGGGGGATGGACGCCGTAATCAATCAGGCGCTTGGCAATATCCATCGCGTGAATCTCCGGCGCGCCTTCGAGATGTCCTTCCGCCACAAACTCGTGTTTGCAGGGACGCTCACTGCCGTAGGGGATGGGGTAGACGCCTTCCAGGCGTTTGCGCAGATAGTTGGCGTTCAACACGGCGTGCTCGGCGACGCGGCGCAGTCCCGGCCCGCCCAACATGCGAATGTAGGTGTACGCCCGCACGATTACGCCGAAGTGCCCCCAGAAGGATTTGACCTGGCCGATGGTTTTGTCCGGCGTGTGGAACGTGAAGTAGGGGTCTTCCTCGGTGGATTCGGCGGCGTCTATCACGATCACCGGGCTGGGGAGATACTCCACCAGCGGTTCGGCCACACCGACAGGGCCGCTGCCCGGCCCGCCGCCGCCGTGCGGCGTGCTGAAGGTCTTGTGCAGATTGAAATGCATGATATCCACACCGACGTCGCCGGGGCGCATCACGCCGACCAGCGCGTTCATGTTGGCGCCGTCGCCGTACACCAGACCGCCGCAGCCGTGAACGATGGCGATCACTTCCTCAAGGTTTTCCTCGAACATGCCGAGCGTGTTGGGATTGGTCAGCATCAGCCCGACGACGCGGTCGTTGGCGGCGTCGCGCAATGCGTTCAGATCAATATTGCCGCGCGCATCGGAGGGAATCTGAACCACCTGCAATCCGCTCATTGCGGTCGAGGCCGGATTGGTGCCGTGGGCGGAATCGGGCACCAGGATGGTGTCGCGCTGCGTTTCGCCGCGATCCAGGTGGTAGCGGCGCATGATGAGCACGCCGGTCAGTTCTCCCTGGGCGCCTGCCGCCGGCTGTAAGGTCACGCCGGCGAACCCGCCGATGCATTTGAGGTATTCCTGCACCGCATACATCACGTAAAGCGCCCCCTGCGTCGTGGCCGGGTCTTGCAGCGGATGCACACCCGTGAATCCGGGCAGGCGCGCTGCGGCCTCGTTGACTTTGGGATTGTACTTCATTGTGCACGACCCCAGCGGGTACATTCCCTCATCCACGGAGTAGTTCAGGCGCGAAAGGCGCGTGAAGTGGCGCACCACGTCGCTTTCGCTGACTTCGGGCAGAGGCAATTCTGCGCGCAACAGGTTTGTGGGAAACGGACTTTCGGGCACGTCCAGTTTGGGGAGGCCCACGCCTTGCCGCCCGGGGGCTGAGAGTTCATAGATCAACGGTTCATTCTTCATCATGGTGGTGCTCCTCCGGCATTTCTGCGTACAATCTAAGCCCCTCGACGAACAAGTCCATCTCGTTGCGGGTATTCATCTCGGTGACGGCGACGAGCATACAATCGTCATAGCCGAGGAAGTCCTGTCCCATGTCGTAGCCGCCGATGATGGGACTTTCGAGCCCTTCCGCCAGAAATTCGTTGATCTCGAAGACAAATCCTGGACAGTGCACGACGAATTCGTTGAAGAAGGGCCGCTCGCGCACTACCGAGAACCCTTCGATTTGATCAATGGCGTCGGCGAGGTAGTGCGCCTTGTGGTAATTGAGCTCCGCGACCTGGCGCAGCCCGTTTTTGCCGAGCGCCGAGAGGTAGACGGCGGCGGACAGCGCCAGCAACCCCTGGTTGGTGCAGATGTTGGAGGTGGCCTTTTCGCGGCGGATGTGCTGCTCGCGGGTGGTCAGCGTCATGACGAATCCGCGCTTGCCTTCTTTGTCGGCAGTCTGGCCGACCAGGCGTCCGGCCATCTGCCGGGTGTACTCGCCGCGGGTGGCGTAGAAGCCCAGATACGGCCCGCCGAAGTTCAGGCCCAACCCCAGCGGTTGGCCTTCGCCAAAGACGATGTCGGCGCCGTAGTCGCCGGGAGGCGCGAGGAGGCCCAGGCTGATGGGGTTCACGCCGACGGCCAGCAGCGCGCCGTTGCCGTGATTGTGAACGGCGTCGGCCAGACCTTTCAGGTCTTCCAACTGGCCCAGGAAGTTGGGGGTTTGCAGGACGAGGCAGACCGTGTTGCCGTCCACCTGTTCGAGCAGTTTCGCCGTGGGCAGGTCAAGGTCGTCGTCGCCGACAAGCTCCAATCCCATACCCTGCGTATAGGTGCGGATGACTTCGCGGTAGTGTGGGTGCAGGGTGGGGGAGAGCACCACCTTGTTGCGTTTTTTGCGGAAGACGTTGTACGCCTGGATCACGGCTTCGGCGGCGGCGGTGGCGCCGTCGTAGTGGCTGGCGTTGGCGACGTCCATCCTGGTCAGGTCGCAGATCAGGCTTTGGTATTCGAAGATTGCCTGCAACGTGCCCTGGCTGATCTCAGGTTGGTACGGCGTATACGCCGTCACGAACTCGCCGCGGCTGAGAAGGTGCTCCACCGCGCTGGGGATCCAGTGCCGGTAGGCGCCCGCGCCCAGAAATGCGGGGACATTGTTGGCATTGAGATTGATTTCGGAGACATAGAGCAGTTCCTGCATCACTTCCATCTCCGAAACGGCGTCCGGCAGTCCCAGATTGGGAAAGCGGAATTGGGCCGGCACATCCTGGAAAAGCTCCTCGATGTGCGTCAGCCCCAACGTTTGGAGCATCTTCTGACGCTCTGCGTCTGTATGTGGAATATAGACCATCACTTCTCCTTCAAAGATAGCTTTTAGGTATCTTCTCAAAATCTGGAGGGTAGGGGTTTGGGGGAGGGCG
>DAOUFX010000305.1:0-12766 GCA_034429675.1 Anaerolineae bacterium
CGCCCTCCCCCAAACCACCACCCCCAGATCAGCGAGGCCAGACGCCCATGCAAGATGCCGACAAGATCACCGAATTGACCGAGGCTTTAGAACGAGAACAACAAGCGCGCATTGCAGCAGAAAACGCTGCCAGAACCGCCCAAACCAGCCAGTACGAGTTTATCACCCTGGTCACTCACGAATTGCGCGTGCCGATGACCTCCATCAAAGGCTACACCGACCTGCTGATCAAAGGGCTGATGGGCCCGGTCAACGAAGCCCAGATCAATTTCCTGAACGTGATCCGCTCCAACGTCGAACGTATGTCCCGCATGGTCTCCGACCTGTCCGACATCAACAAAATCGCAGAACAGCGCATTAAACTCAGCCTGGTTGCACTCCCACTCAAGCCGGTTCTTGAAGAAGTGGTCCAGAATTACGAAGACGCCGTAGCGCAAAAGAACCAGACGCTAACCCGACAACTGCCCGAAACCCTGCCCAACATCTGCGCCGACCGCACGCGGCTGATCCAAATCCTCGACAACCTCATCAGCAACGCGACCAAATACACGCCGGCGGGCGGCTGCATCGTCGTCTCGGCCAAATATGCTTCCGAAGACGGCGATTACATGGACATTACCGTCCAGGATAACGGCATCGGCATCCTGGCCAACGAACAAAACCGCGTCTTCGAGAAGTTCTTCCGCGCCTCTGACGAAGAGACCCGCCAGACGCCGGGGAACGGCCTGGCGCTGCACCTCTCGAAAATTCTGACCGAAATGCAAGGCGGACGCATCTGGTTCGAAAGCCAGCGCGGGCAGGGAACCACCTTCCATCTACGATTGCCCGCCGCCGTGGATACCGGTGATATGTGCACAGGGTAGCCGAAGGTAGAGCAACAGCAGCGTGGCCGTTAACCGTTGATCGTCAAACCATAAATGAAAGAGGGTGTTTTCACAGGATACGCCATCCGCGAAAACACTCTCTTTTTTATCATTTTTGGAGGAAGCCAATGATCCATCGTATTTTCAAACTGACCTTGAGTTTTTGGATTGTCCTCTGGATGGTGGCAGGAACCAGCGGCGCAACGCTGGCGCAACTGCCCGGCCCAGAGGTTCCCCTGAGATTGCGGGTTGGAACCTTCGATCCACGATCCACAACCCTCGACGCCCCGACCGGCCTGCAACGCGCCGGGTCCGGGGAAGCCGGACTGTGGATTGTGCAATTTACCGGCCCCATCGAAGAAGCCTGGTACACAGCCCTGACCGAAACCGGGCTGGACGTCGTCGCCTACATTCCCGACTACGCTTACCTCGTTTGGGGTAACGCCACGGCTGCCGAACAGGCGCAAACGGCTCCGCCGCTGCGCTGGGCGGGCGTCTACCAACCCTACTACGCCCTGCATCCGGCGTTGACCTCCCCGCAGTCGGAGACCGTGGACGTTCTCGTGCAGGTCTTTGCCCACGCAGACGCCGGGAAAACGTTGCAAGCCATCCAGGAAAAGGCGCTGGAAATTCTGCGCTCGCCCTACCCGGTGCTGCGTTACCACAACCTCGGCGTCCGCGTCGCCGCCGATCAACTGGCCTGGCTGGCCGCGTTCCCTGACGTCGTCAGCGTCGAGCCGCTCCCGCGCTACCAGAAACTCGATGAAATCCAGGGCCAAATTCTGGCCGGGTATCTCACGACCAACGGCAGCCAGCCGTCCGGGCCGGGATACCTGCAATGGCTGACCGGCACGGTGGGCTTCACCACCACGGCGGCGGCCTATCCTATCGTGGAAATCGTTGACGACGGCGTTGACAACGGCACCGCTACCCCCAACCACCCCGACTTCTACGAATTCGGCGACAACACCCGGAGTGACCGGCTGATCTACAACCACAACTGGACGTCCGACCCGCTCGCCGATGGAATCGGCGGGCACGGGAACCTGAACGCCGGCCTCGTCGGCGGGTACAACCAGGGCGCCGGGCCGGCCTACGAAGACGCCAACGGCTACAACTACGGGCTGGGCGTCAATCCCTTCGGGCGCATCGCCGGCAGCAAAATCTTCCAAAATGCAGGGCCCTACGAAGCGCCCGCATACACCACAATGCTCAGCACGTCGTACAACAACGGCGCGCGCATCAGCTCCAACTCCTGGGGCGAAGATGTGGGCGCCGGCGGCTATCTCGCCGACGATCAGGAATACGATGCCCTGGTGCGCGACGCCAATCCGGCCACGCCGGGCAATCAGGAAATGATTGTCGTCTTCGCCGCCGGAAACAGCGGGGCGTCCGGCGCCAACACCGTCGGGTCCCCGGCCAACGCCAAAAACGTCATCAGCGTCGGCGCCGCCGAAAACTACCGCCCGACCTGGAGCGACGGATGCGGTTACGGCCCCGCCGGCGCCAACAACGCGCAGGACATCGCCAGCTTCTCCGGGCGCGGCCCCACCGACGACGGGCGCGTCAAACCCGACCTGGTAGCGCCGGGCACGCACATCATCGGGCCGGCCACACAGACCGCCGGCTATACCGGGGAGTACGTCTGCGACAAATACTATCCCCCCGGTCAGACGCTCTACGCGGCCTCTTCCGGCACCAGTCACGCGACTCCGGCGATCTCCGGCGCAGCGTCGCTGCTCTATCGCTATTACCAGGATCATTTCGGCGCCGTCCCCAGTCCGGCTATGATCAAAGCCTATCTGATCAACAGCACGCGCTATCTGCTAGGAACCAGCGCCGGGGACACGCTGCCGTCCAACAACCAGGGATACGGCGAAGCCAATCTGGGGATGGCCTTCGACGGCGTCTCGCGGATTGTGGCCGACCAACACACACTGTTGAGCGCCAGCGGCAGCGTCTACACGTTAGCCGGCGGCGTCGGCGACCCGGCGCAGCCGCTGCGGGTGACGCTGGCCTGGAGCGACGCTCCGGGCGCGCTCAGCGGCGCGGCTTACGTCAACAATCTCGACCTGGAAGTCGCCATCGGCGGGCAGACTTACCTCGGCAATGTCTTTGCCGGCCCGGATTCGATAACCGGCGGCAATCCCGACCCGCGCAACAACGTCGAGAGCATCGTCCTGCCCACCGGGCTGAGCGGCACGTTCACGATCACGGTCAAAGCGACCAACATCGCCGGCGACGGCGTCCCCGGCAACGGCGACTTCACCGATCAGGACTTCGCGCTGGTGTGCTACAACTGCGTCTCCCTGGAAGATTTCACACTGGACGTAGCGCCCACGCAACAAGAGATCTGCGCCCCCACTCCGGCAATCTTCACGCTGACGACCACGGCCATGATGGGTTTCAACGACACGCTGGCCCTGCACATCGCCAACCCGCCGGCAGGAAGCGCCGTCCTCATCGCCCCCAACCCGGTTCAGGTCGGCCACACCGCCCAGATCACCCTCAGCAACACCGGCGCCATAACGTCCGGGCAATACGACCTCGCCATCGTCGCGATGGCGCCCGCCCGCACCCACACCGCCACCGTCGAGCTCGACGTATACAACGGCGCGCCCGCGGCGACGGCGCTGGTCGCGCCGCCGCACGGAGCCATCAACACGACCGTCCACCCCACCCTGATCTGGAAGAGCAACGCGGCGGCGATGCGCTACACCCTCGCAGTCGCCGGCGACGCCGGGTTTACCGCCGCCATCTACACCGCCACCCTCGCGGCGACGAGCGGGGTATCGCTCCAGCACACCCTCCCCGTCACCCTCGAATACAACACCACGTACTACTGGCGCGTCCTGGCCGGGAACGTCTGCGGTGACGGTGCAACGTCCCCGACGTTCCAATTTACCACGCACGCCCAACCGGCGACTTACTGCGCCGACCCGCTGCTGCCTATCCCCGATAACAACCCAGCCGGAATGACCAGCACGCTGACCCTGCCGGAGCTGGGCGCGTTGCTCGATCTGGACGTCATCATCAGCGCCACCCACACCTGGGTCGGCGATCTCACTTTTAGACTGGAGCACCTTGAGGATGGGACGCGCGCCACGCTCGTAGACCGGCCCGGGCGCGCGAGCACGGGCATCGGCTGCGGCGGCGATCACATGAACGTGCGATTGGACGACGACGCCGGTCTCAGCATCGAAGACGATTGCCGGCCCAGCGGTCTGGCCTACACGGCAGGCGCAGCCTATCGCCCCAACGAGCCGCTGGCGACCTTCAACCGCCGGCCATCGGGCGGAACGTGGATTTTGCGCGGATGGGATCAGAACAACCTGGATTTCGGCGCGCTCCAGCGCTGGTGCCTGATCGCCATCCCGCAGCAGAACTCCGTGGCCTTCGTCTCGGAATATTACACGGCGACGCGCGGCGCAACCGGCGCTCCCATCACAGTGACGCTCAACGCGCCGGCGATCCTGACCGTCACCGTGGCCTACGCCACCCACGACGCGACCGCCATCGCCGGAACGGATTATCTCAGCGCCAGCGGCCTGCTGACGTTCAGCCCCGGCGCGCTCACCGGCACCTTCGAGGTGCCCCTGCTCGATAGCGCGTCCCACACGGGGAACAAACACCTGTACCTGACGCTTACCCACCCGGAGGGAACCGTCAGCGTTCTCCCGCAGACGGCCCGGCTCACCATCCTGGACGTTGCGGCAAACACCTACCTGCCGCTCATTCTGCGGCTGGACGTTCCGATCCCGCTGGCCTCGGTGTTGACCCCCTACGACACCAATAGCAATGACCTGAACGGGCCTTCCAGCTGGGCTACCAACTACGGCAAGGCGCCGGAGATCATCGTGGCGTCCGACGGCGTCGGGCTGGATGTGCTGGCGCAGGACTACAACCCGGAAACCGCCTGGAGTGCAGTGTTGCTGCACATCGTCCCGGCAGTGGGAGGCGGCTACCGGGTCAGCCAGGCGCTCACCGGCATCCCCATGCTCGACCGGGTGATGGGGCTGGGCAACGACGACGCCGGCAACCGCTACTACGCTACCGGCGTGGATGAAGATGACGCGGTCAATCCCACCTACCCGCCCACCGACACCTACCGCAGCGACATCGTCCGCGTGATCAAGGTGAACCGGGCAGGCGCCGTCCAGTTCAACGTTGACCTGGACATCGCCCGCCACGCCTACGACCCGGACGCGGAGATGATTATCAATCCGATGGTGGCCGCCACATCGCGCCTGGCAGTGGGCGGGAACGAGATCGCGCTGGTGCACGGCATCAACACCGATCCCGACTGGAAGATTAACGGAACGCGACACCAGAAGGCGCTTTCCACCCGGTTGAGCGCTTCGGACGGCGCCATCCTGCGCGCGTCCTCCGTCTGGGTCAGCCACTCCTTCGACCAACGGCTGCTGTACGACGGCGCGGGAATCATCGAGCACCACCTCGGCGACGCCTACCCGCGTTACATCGTGTTTGCGCGGAACCACACGGCGTACCCGCTCTTCCAGATTAAAGGCGCTTTGGGGGAGAACAACACCTACACGCGATTGGGCAACATCGCCCTGATCGAAAACGACCCGACCTACCAATACCTGGCGCTCTTTGCCACAGAAAACAGCGCCGAGACCGGGTACGCCATCAACGGGCCGCGCAACCTGGCCATCGTGCGCGTCAACGGCGGCGACAACAGCCTCGACCCCAATCTGCCGGATTCCCTGACGGTGACATCGAAGGGCGTGCAGTACACCAACCGGCTCAAGTGGCTCACCGGCTATTCGGCCGGCTCGAATTTGCACGCCGAGCGCCCCAAACTGATCGGCATCGGGGAAGACCGCTACATTGTCCTGTGGGAAGAATGGCTCTACACCGGCAGCTACAACGACACCTTCCACGGCGTCTACGGCATGGTCATTGACAGCAACGGGAACACGCTCCGCGGCGCGACGCTGCTCACCGCCCAACAGCACCTGCATCGCGGCGACGATGCATTCTTGCTGGACGGGCGCGCCGCCTGGATGACCGGAGACGCGGAGGCGCCAGCGCTGTACATCCACTTCGTGGACGCCGCGCTTATCTACGAAATGGCAACGGTGGAATGAGCGGCAAGAACGCGCCCGGCCTGATCGCCTGCGCCCTCGGCTCCGTATGACACGCGACCAGCTGTTTGTCCAGATCGCCGAAGCCATCCGGGCGCTGCCCAATTCCCGCGCCCGCATCGTGGGGATCAACGGCGTGGACACCTCCGGCAAGACGCAATTTGCCGGCGCCCTTGCGCAGCATCTCGCTGCGCAGGGGCAGCACGTCGCCCTCATCCACGGCGACGACTTCCACCACCCGCGCGCCGTCCGCAACCAGGGCGATCCGGTGCAGGGCTACATCGCCCACGCCTTCAACCTGTCCCTGATCCACGACGAATTGCTGGCCCCGGCGCGGCGCGGCGAGACCGTGGACAAGACCCTCACCCTGCTCGACCTGGACGGCGACACGTTCAGCAACGTGCAGCGCTACACGCTGTACCCCCACACCGTCGTCCTGGTCGAAGGCGTGTTGCTCTTCCGCCCGCCCCTCGACGACGCCTTTGACCTGCGCCTCTTCCTGCACGTCCCCTTCGACGAAGTCCTGCGCCGCGTGGAAATCCGCGATGTGCCGCGCTACGGGCAAGGCATCGTGGAGCGCTACCACCAACGCTACATTCCCGCGCAACAGTGGTATCTGGACACCTGCCGCCCCCGCCAACGCGCCGATTTCGTGATTGACAACAGCGATTGGGAGAATCCAACTTCGATCAAAAAATAGAGTTGACGCCGCCGGTCAGACGTCTATAATGACTCCGGCAGCATAAAACAAAAAAGAAAGGAACAACCATGAAAACTAAATTACTATTTGCAGTATTCTGTATCGCGCTCGCATTCTTGCTCCTCTACCCGCCCCTGGCGGCCAACGCTCGTCCCCTGTCGCAAGACGAGACGCCGCCGCAAGATCCCGGCAGTCTCCAATTAGTCGAGCAATTCGGAGGAAACGTCAGCGGGATTGCCATTCAAGGCCATTACGCCTACGTCGGCAACGGGACGCGGCTGGTCGCGTTGGACATCACGACGCCCACGGCGCCATCGAAAATTGGGCAATCTTCGATGGTGTCTTACACCTTCAGAAGCATCACGCTAGAGGGCGATTACGCCTATGTAGCCGAGGAACTGCTGCCTCCCTATTATAGCAGCGAGCCAAGCGGCAAGGGCGGGTTGCGCATTTTCAACATCGCCGACCCGACCGACATTCGCACACTGGGATACCTGGAGACCGCCGGCTACGGCCAAAACATTGTCATCAGCGGAACCCTCGCTTACATCGCCGAATATCTGACTGGTTTGCGAATCGTTGACATTGCCGATCCCGCCAACCCCCTTGAAGTCGGTGCATTCCCTCCCGAAGGGGACATGTATGTCGGTGACGTTCTCGTTCGAGGGAACTACGCCTACGCAAGTCGAGAGGGTGATGGAATTGAGGTGCTTGACGTCAGCGACCCCACATCACCCGCCCTCGTCGGCGGCTATGACGACGACGCCGGAATGCTGCTGATGGTCGGCGACTATTTGTACACCAGCAGAGCCGGCGGCATCACCGTATTGGACATAACCACGCCTACGGCGCCGTCGGCGCTAACTTTCCTAAACATCGTGTATACAAACACCCACCGCATGATAAAGCAAGGAAATTATCTCTACATTTCCGCAGAAAGTAGGGGCGCAGAAACTCTCCTTATCGTAGACATCAGCAATCCGGCGGCCCCTCAGTTGCTAGGAGAACGTGCGATGGACATAGGATACGATCCATACAGCATCGCCGTTCACGACAACATCGTCTATTTAGCCATGGAAGGCTACGGGCTATCTATGACCGATGTATCCGATGCCGCCCACCCTGCCGATGCCGGATTCGCCAACATCCCGGCCAGTGTCAGTCAAATTGCCCTTACAGAACAAAGGCTTTATCTGGAAACGGCGTATAAACCCTGGCACGAAAGCGGCCAACAATTCGCCGCGATCCACATCGCCGAGAGACTCGATCCCCACAATCTGCGCCCCCTCGGACACGTGGATACCACAAAAGTGGAGTTTGAGTTTATCGAAGAAGGAGACTACGTCTACTTTACGGCATACGAAGCCAGAGACCTGGATACCAGAGAGCCCGTGAGCGGCAGTGTACACATCGTTGACGTCTCATCCCCACAGGCTCCTAACCCGGTCAGCAGTTATGAAGTGGTCGAAGGGGCCTACAAAATTGCCAAAAACGGGGACTACCTCTACGTGGGCAAGTGCACCCACATAGATGGGAGGTGTGATATCCAGATGCAAATCGTAGATATCAGCGATCCCGAAAACCCGCAAGAAGTCGGCGAATATCCCGGCGGCGAAGGGCTTGAATCCGGCATATATGGAATCCTGGTGGATGGATCGTACACCTATCTGGCCACCGACCTGCGGCTGGAAATCTTGAACACCACCGACCCTATCAACCCGGTACTGACCGGCGTCTACACCGTCCCTCACGCCAGCGTTGCCGACATGGCGATTTCGGGCAATTACCTCTACCTGGCACAAATGTATAATGACCTCCGTATCCTGGACATCTCCAACCCGGCACAACCGGTCGAAGTGGGGGTCTATTCTGCTCCTTTCGACAGCGAGCCATACGGCATATACGGCGACGTTGCCGTCTCCGGCAACTACGCCTACGTGACCTACGGCGAGGATGGGTTTCGCGTTCTCGATATTTCCGACCCGCACAATCCCATTCTGCTCGATGAATATGATACCCCCGACAGAGCTACAGGGATCGCAGTGGACGGGTCCACCGTCTACGTCGCCGACCAAATCTACGGCTTGCTGATCTTCGAACATAAACCCACCGTCCCCGGCCACTTCACCATCAGCGGACAGGTACGCGACAGCAAGGGCGCGCCCATTCCGGGAGTTCAAATCAATGCCGGCGCAGCCCTGAGCGCGACCACGGATGTCGAAGGGAATTACGCCTTCACCGATGTGACAACCGGCACCTACACCCTCAGCCCGTCCCAGGACGGCGTAGTGTGGTGGGAACCGGCGCAGCGAGTGATCACCCTGCCGGTCAACAAATTCAACCAGGATTTTGTCGGCCACCACATCCAGAAAACCGTCGCCGACGGCGGACTGACCACGGTCAAGGCGGGGAACCGGCTCACCTACACCGTAGCCTTCGCCTACCCGCAAGCTGTCACCGCAACAGTACTCGACCCGATCCCAAGCTATACCGTCTATGTCGCCGACTCCTTGCAAGCGCCGGCAGGCTTTAGTTACGACGCCCAACTGAACGCCATCACCGGCACGGTTGCTCTCGCCAACACCGATACCGTGACCCTCACGTTCAGCGTGGAAGTCACCGTCACCGGCAGCAGCACCTTCGCGCCGCCCATCACCAACCGCGCCTGCCTGCTCCTGCCCGGCCAGGCGCAATCAAGCTGTGAATGGTCCAATGTCGTCACCAGCTCCACCGCCATTCCTCTGTCTAAACTCTACCTCCCACTGGTCATGCGATAACGCAACTAACTCGCATCCCCAAAACACAAGCCGGGGAGCGCCAGCGTACGCTCCCCGGCTTGTGTTATAATAACCATGTGTCTTTATGGATGTACCACCATCCATAAAAATACTCCCCGATCATCACTGGTTTTAACAGTTTGCAATCGGTTCTTAACGTGCAACTTGAAACGTGCAACTTGAAACTATCAAAGGAGCGCTCATGAACATAACCTTTACGCTGAATCAAACTCCATACACGCTAAACGTCGCCCCGCACGAAACGCTTTTCCGCCTGCTGCGGCGTCTGGGCATCACCAGCGTCAAATTCGGCAGCGAAGACGGCGCGGACGGATACAGCACGGTCTTGCTCAACGGCAAACTCTGCAACAGCACGGTGACGCTGGCCGTGCGCGCCGACGGCAAGGACATCCTCACGGTCGAGGGGCTGAGCGGCCATCAACATCCCGGCTGGAATCCCAAAGACGAGCTGCACCCGCTCCAGCGCGCCTTCATCGAGACCGGCGCCATCCAGAGCGGCTACGACACGCCCGCGCTCATCCTCGCCGGCAAGGCGCTGCTCGACCGCAACCCCAACCCCACCGAGGCCGAAGTCCGCGACGCCATCAGCGGCATCGTCTCCCGTGAAACCGGCCACGCCAAGCCGGTGCAGGCAATTTTGCTGGCGGCGAAGTATCTGCAAGCGGGTACGAATCATGAATCAAGAATCATGAATCAGGAACCCGAAAGCGGAACTCTGGACACTGAAGGCGAAAATCGTGATTCGCAATTCGTAATTCGTAATTCGCAATTCGCCGTGATCGGTCAGGGCCTCCCCAAAGTTGACGCGCCCAAGCTGGCGCAGGGCAAGGCAGCGTTCGTCGCCGATTTCTCGCGACCGGGGATGCTCTACGGCAAGATTCTCCACAGTCCCCACGCCCACGCCCGCATCACAGCCATGGACATCAGCAAGGCGCAGGCGTTGCCCGGCGTCCACGCGGTGCTGTGCTATCAGAACACGCCGCGCGTGGTCTTTTCGACCGCCGGGCAATCGTATCCGATTCCCGGCCCGCTGGACTACGTGAGCTTCGACGACAAGGTGCGCTACGTGGGCGACCGCGTCGCTGCCGTCGCCGCCGAGACGCCGGAAATCGCCGAACAAGCGCTGGGGCTCATCAAAGTGACCTACGAAGTGCTGCCGCCCGTGCTCAGCCTGGACGAAGCCATGGCCGAGGGCGCGCCGGTGATCCACGACCAGGCGGACTACGTGAATTTCGGCGACAGCGACCCGGCGAAAAACCTCGCCGCCAAGGTGCGCATTGACATCGGCGACGTGGACGTTGCCTGCGCGCAGGCCGACCACGTCTTCGAGACCCAGGTCGAAACGCAGAAGATGAAGCACGTCCCGCTCGAGCCGTGGGTCACGCTGACCTACTGGGACGAGGACGACCGGCTGGTCATCGTGACCTCGACGCAGGTGCCGTACCACGTCCGGCGCATCCTCGCGCCGGTGCTGGGCCTCTCCGAAGGGCAGATTCGCGTCATCAAGCCGCGCGTCGGCGGAGCGTTTGGCAACAAGCAGGAAATCTACGAGGACATCCCGGCGCACCTCACCATCGCCACCGGCCGCCCGGTGCTGCTGGAACTGACCCGCGAGGAGCAGTTCGTCTACACCACCACCCGCCACCCGATGCGCGTCAAGTTCCGCGTGGGCGTGCAGAAAGACGGGACGATGGTCGCCCAAGACCTGCGCGCCTGGAGCGATACCGGCGCCTACGGTGGGCACGGGCTGACGGTGCTCGGCAACACCGGCCACAAGACGCTGCCGCTCTACAACACGCCCAACGTGCGCTTCTGGGGCGAGACGTACACCACCAATCGCCCGCGCGCCGGGGCCTATCGCGGCTACGGCGTGACCCAGGGCGTCATCGCCACCGAGACGTTGCTGACCGAGATCGCCGCCAAACTGGGCATGGATCCGCTGGAATTCCGCCTCAAGAATATTATCGAGCCGCACAGCGAGAACATTATGAGCAAGGCGTGGAGCGAGGGCCGCGAGGCGCACGGCGAGATGATCGAAACCTGCGCCCTGCGCGAAGCCGCTCAACGCGGCGCGGAAGCCGTCGGCTGGAAGGCCAAGTTCGGCAACCCCGACTGGCAACAGGTCCCCGGCAAGCCGCACTTGCGGCGCGGCATCGGCGTGGCATTCCTGATGCAGGGCTCCGGCATCCCTAACCTGGACATGGCCGCCGCCAGCCTCAAGATGAACGACGACGGCAGCTTCAACCTCCACATCGGCGCCACCGACCTGGGCACCGGCTCCGACACCGTCCTGGGCCAGATCGCCGCGGAGAGGCTGGGCTGCACGCTGGATAAACTCATTGTGCGCTCGTCCGACACCGACGTGACGCCCTTCGACAAAGGAGCTTATGCGTCGAGCACCACCTACATCAGCGGCGGCGCCGTGGCCCGCGCGGCAGAGGAAGCGGCGCAGCAGATCAAAGCCGTCGCTGCCGACATGAGCGGCGTGCCCGCTGACGAGATCACCCTGCGCGGCAACCGCGCCTGGCTTGTCCCGCTCACCCAATCGCCGGCCCCCGATCCCAAGGATTCCCTCTCCTTCCGCGAGATCGCGATGTACGCCCTGCACCAGAGCAACCAGCAGCAGATCATGGGACAGGCGTCTTTCAAAAGCCCGGTCAGCCCGCCGCCGTTCGCCGCGCAATTCGCCGAGGTGACGGTAGACGTCGAGACCGGCCAAGTGACGTGCGACCGCCTGCTCATCGCGCTGGATTCCGGCGTCATCGTCAACCCGCTCACCGCCGAGGGGCAATCCGAGGGCGGCATGCACCAGGCGCTCGGCTACGCGCTCACCGAAGAGATGGCCTTCGACAAAGACGGCCGCGTCGTCAATCCGCGCTTCGACGACTACCGCGTCTTCCGCGCCGACGAAACGCCGCCGCTGGAGACGATTTTCATCGGCACCTTCGAACCCTCCCACCCGGTCGGCGTCAAATCCGTCGCCGAGATCGTGGTGAACGGCGCAGCGCCCGCAATCCTCAATGCGATCTTCCACGCCACCGGCGTGATGCCCAAACAAACTCCGGTCACGCCCGAACGGATGTGGCGCGCGCTCAGGACAGAACCGGCCTGATCCATCCACCTGCAAAATTTCGTAAAAACCGGCAGTAGGACTTTTCCTACCTGCCGGTTTTTTTTGTAATGTTTCAGTAACCATAAATCCGCAGAATGGCGTTACGATAAAAAAGCCACTTTCAGTGGCTTTTTTAGTATCTTCTCAAGAATCTGGGGGTGGAAGTTTTAGGGCGGGTTATTCCC
>DAOUFX010000306.1:0-8352 GCA_034429675.1 Anaerolineae bacterium
CAAACCCCCACTTTTCCCACCTTCTTATTGAGATGATACAAACGATATTACTTCGAGGTGTTTTCTATGGATCAAAAAGCTATCATCGTCGCCGTCGCCAAAGACCTGGCGCTGGATCTGAAGCGAATCAGCGCCGCCGCCGAATTGCTGGACGAAGGCAATACCATCCCCTTTGTCGCGCGCTATCGCAAAGAAGTGACCGGCTCGTTGGACGAAGAGCAATTGCGCCAGCTGGCCGAACGCCTGCGCTACCGGCGCAATATGGAGGAACGCCGCGAAACCATCCTGCACAGCCTCGAAGAGCAGGGAGTTTTGACGCCGGAACTGGAGGCCGCAGTGAAGGCCGCCGATACCGCACAACACCTGGAAGATCTCTATCGCCCGTACAAACCCAAGCGCCGCACCCGCGCGACCATCGCGCGCGAGAAAGGGCTCCAACCCCTGGCCGATCTGATCCTGTCGCAGATGTTGGATGGCGACCGCGCGGCCCTGGCGCAGGCCTTCCTGAAAGAGGACGTTCCGTCCATTGAAGAGGCTTACGCCGGCGCGCGCGACATCGTCGCCGAAACCATCGCGGATTCGCCGCAGGTGCGTCAGGCCGTGCGCCAACTGACCGAACGGCGCGGGGCACTCACCATCACCACCGCCGACGAGAGCAAAGACCCCGAAGGCGTCTACCAGATGTACTACAATTTCTACGGCGACTTCCAGGGGCTCAAGCCTCATCAGATTTTGGCCCTCAATCGCGGCGAGCGCGAGGGCGTGCTCAAAATCGCCGTCGAGACGCCCGAGTCGGAAGCGCTGGGTCTGTTGGCGCAGCATTTTCAGGTGGACATGGGCAGTCCGCTGGCCGATGATCTGATCGAAGCGCGCAAAGACGGCTATCACCGCCTGCTCTTCCCCGCCATCGAGCGCGAAGTGCGCAACGCGATGAGCGATCGGGCCGATGAGCACGCGATCGGCGTCTTTGCCACCAATCTGCGTTCGCTGCTGCTCCAGCCGCCGATGCGCGGGCAAACCGTCCTGGGCATTGACCCCGGAATTCGCACCGGCTGCAAAGTGGCCGTGGTCAATGCCACCGGCAAAGTCCTGGCCACCGATACGGTTTACCCCGAACGCAACCGCGAACAGGCCAAGATCACGTTGCGCCGCCTCATCGAACGGCATCGCGTCACGGTGATTGACATCGGCAACGGGACGGCCAGCCGCGAAACGGAGTCGCTGGTGGCGGAATTGATCGGCGCGGAGTCGCTGCCCATCCGCTACACCATCGTCAACGAGGCCGGCGCGTCGGTTTACTCGGCTTCGCCGCTGGCGCGCAAGGAATTGCCTGACCTCGACGTCTCGCTGCGCGGCGCAGTCTCCATCGCCCGGCGACTGCAAGACCCGCTGGCTGAGCTGGTCAAGATTGATCCCAAGTCCATCGGCGTGGGGCTATACCAGCACGACGTGAACCAGAAGGCGCTGTCCGACGCGCTGGACGTGGTCGTCGAGTCTACGGTGAACACCGTGGGCGCCGATCTCAACACGGCCTCCCCGGCGCTGCTGCAATACATTTCCGGCATCGGCCCCAAGATGGCCGAAGCGATCGTAACCTACCGCGACGACAACGGCGCGTTCACCACCCGCAAAACTTTGCAGAAAGTGCCCGGCCTCGGGCCCAAGACCTTTGTGCAAGCTGCCGGCTTTCTGCGCGTGCCGGAGGGAACCGATCCGCTGGACAACACTTCAATCCACCCGGAAAGTTACGCCGCGGCGCGGGCGCTGCTCCAACGGCTGGGCCAACCGCTCGGCAGCCGCGATCTGTCCCAGGCCATTCAATCCTTGCGCCGCCAGACGAACCTGGACGAATTGGCCGCCGAGCTGGGTGTGGGCAAGCCCACCCTGGAAGACATCCTCGACGCACTGGCCCGCCCTGGCCGCGATCCGCGCGACGACCTCGAAGGGCCGGTGCTGCGCAGCGATGTCCTGAGCATGGAAGATTTGCGCGAGGGAATGCAGCTCAAGGGAACCGTGCGCAACGTGGTGGACTTCGGCGCGTTTGTGGATATCGGCGTCAAGCGCGACGGCCTCATCCACATCAGCCGCATGGGCAGCGGCTACGTCCGCAACCCGCACGACAAAGTCTCCGTCGGGGACGTGGTCAACGTGAGCGTGGTCGAGGTAGATCTCAAACGCGGGCGCATCAGCCTCGAGTTGATTGAGTAGTAAGGGATTAGGGGATTAGGGGATTGAGGGATTGAGGGATTGAGGGATTGAGAGATTGAGAGATTGAGAGATTGAGAGATTGAGAGATTAAAGATTGGCATTCCCCATTCCCTAATCCCCATTCCCCATTCCCTAATCCCTAATCCCTAATCCCTCCCCTTGTTATGTAAAGTAACCTTGACTTTCCCCTGTGAATATGTTATCCTCAGTGCGTCAATAAAAAAGCATATTGCGGAGCGATGAGCTGAGGATTATATGTATTGGGAACGTGTTTCTGAAGAGATTTATCTCTTTACCAGCGACCGGTATGCGTTAGTCAACTCGGTGGCGATCCTTTCCGAGGAAGGCATTGTGATTGTTGATGCCCTGCCCTTTCCCGACGAGGCAGAGCAAATCGCACGCTTTTTGGCCGTGCGCACCGGCATGGATTATCATTCGTTGATTCTGACCCACCATCACATGGATCACGTCTACGGATTACACGCTTTTCCCCATTCCCTCGATGTTGTCGGCCACGAGCTCTGCCGGAAGAAGCTCTTGGAAGTCGGCGAAGCCTCGCTCAAAGAGGCGCAGCAGAGCGACCCGGCCTTCGACAAAGTTACCCTGCGCATCCCCACCATCACGTTTGAGACCGGCGACCTGACGCTTTGCGCCGGGAACAAGACGTTCCGGCTGTTCTCGTTGCCGGGCCACACAGTGGACAATATCGGCGTGTTCTACGAAGAAGAGCGCGTGCTCGTCACCGGCGACGCCGTGATGGCGATTCCCATCATCGCTGACGGCGATTGGCAGCAGGAGATCGAAAGCCTGCAATACATCAAGACGTTGATGCCGGAAACGATTGTCCAGGGTCACGGCGAGGTCATCCTGCGGGGTGAAATCAAAACCGTGCTGGATCGTTACATTCATTACCTCGAAAACGTGCGCAAGAAGGCCGAGAAGATTCTGAAGGATGGCAAAGACCGCAAGCACATCTGGAACATTGCCCTTGAGGATTGCGGGTTGGAGCGCGTCCCGCTGGGCATCGCCAGCCAACGCCTGCACGTCGCCAACATCCTGAGCCTCTACGACAAACTCAAGGCCGAGCGCGATTCACGATAGCATCCTCACAAGCCGGTAAAGCCAATGAAGTCGTTGCCGGTTTGGTTGGAACAATACCTGCAGTTCCTCGACCGCGAAAATTCCTCGCCTTACACGGTCAAGAATTACCGCACAGACATCGGACAATTCCTGGCGTATTGCGCTGAGCGCAAGGTGACGACGCTGGAGCAACTGGATCGCGACCTGGTTCGCGATCATCTGGCAGAGCTGAGCGAGCTGGAGTACGTCAAAGCCAGCATCGCCCGCCGGGTTTTTGAACTGCGCGCTTTCGGCGATTATCTGCTGCGCAACAAAGCCTGGGAGGATAATCTCTTCCGGCGGATCTATGCCCCGCGTGTGCCGCGTCATTTGCCCCGCTATCTCACGTATACCGAAGTAGCGCAGCTGTTAGCCACCCCCGAAACCACTTCACCGCAGGGGGTGCGGGATCGCGCCATGTTGGAGACGCTCTATGCCTCAGGGGTGCGCGTCAGCGAGTTGATCGGTCTCGATCTGGCCGACGTGAATCTCACGGCGCGGGAGCTGCGCGTGATCGGCAAAGGCGACAAGGAACGCATCACGTTGCTGGGGGAGCCTGCCGTCGCCGCTATTCGCAGCTATCTCGCCACAGCCCGCCCGGAGCTGGTCGGCCATCGCAGCAGCAACGCGCTCTTCCTGAACCGGTTTGGGAATCGGCTGTCCGTGCGTTCGGTCAGCGAGATTGTACGCCAGGCGGGAGCAGCTGCCGGCATCTCGCAGACGGTCACGCCGCATCTGCTGCGCCACACCTTTGCGACGCACCTGCTGGATGGCGGCGCGGACCTGCGCGTCGTCCAGGAGCTGTTGGGCCACGAAAGCCTGGCGACCACGCAAATTTACGCCAACGTCACCCAACGCCGCGCCCGCGAAGTCTACCTGCGCGCGCACCCACGCTCGCAAGAGAACAATGGGGATGGGGAGACGAAAGGGTTGTGAAACGTGAAGCGTAATCCGTAATCCGGTATCCGGTATCCGGTATCCGCTCACCCGCTCACCCGCTCACCCGCTCACCCGCCGGGGCATACAAAAGCGGCGCGAGCAAGCCGAAAAAGAGCACACCCACGATCGGTGAAAAGCGCGGCGGGGCCAATGCGGGATAAGGCGTGAAAGTGCGTGTGCCGCCGTCCACAAAAATCAACGCGGCCAGCGCCGCCAGCGCTCCCACGATAACCACCCCATCGCGAAAAGTCCACGGCGTCTGCCGGTACGAGGTGTGCGGGACGCTACGCCCTGCCCGGTAAAGCTTCCCGACAAACAGCCCGACCCCGCCGCCGATCAACAGCAAGCCGAGAGCGCCCTGACCCCACAGCAGCCGCAGCATCCCGCCGGCCAATATCAACGCCGGAACGGCCAGCGACGTCAGCCGCCCTACCGGCCCCTGTGAAGTTTTGACGGAGCCGCTCGACGCGAAGCCGCGCGCCGTCATCGCCTCCGCCAGTTGGAAGGCGCGCTCCAGTCCCCCCACCAGCACCGGCATAAACAGCGGCAACCAATCCCGCAGCCCGCGCATCCGGTGCCCGCGCACCGCCTGCGCCTCCCGCACCTGCCGCACCTGGCGCAAGGTCGCCGGCGCAAACGTGACAGCAATCGAGACGACCAACGCCACCGGCGAAAACGCCCTGGGAATCCAGCGCACCATGTCGCGCGCCGAAACGGCGAGGTTAAGCATCATAAACGCCGCAAAGATGGCGGCCAGCGTCAGCCCGTTGAGCGCGCCATAAACGGCGCCCTCAGCCGTGACCGGACCGCCCAGCAGCGGGATGCCGGCGGGCAACCGGAACAACACCGTTTCGCCAAAGTGTGTGGTCAGCGCGTTGATCGCCGTCCCGGCCAGGATGGCAAATCCGGCAAAGGGCAGCGGGTTGACCGGCGCCGGCAGCGACGACGCGCGGATAGACTCATCGCGACGCAAATGCGCCAGAACCAGCAACGTCTCCAGCAGCAGCAAAAACAGGTAGAGCGGGTTCCGCGTCAGCGAGATCGCGCCCAACAGCGCCGCCAGCCAGATCACCCACGCCAGATAGTGTCCCATCGTCAGCTCTCAACGGCCCGGTAGGTGAAAGCGAATCGGCGGCGGAACCGGCGCAGGGCGCGCAATGTAGGCGCGCCGAAGAGCATCAACAACGCCACGTTGCCCAACCCGCACGCAATATCCCACACCAGCGATGTCGTGAGATAGAAAACGCCATAGTGCTGCAACGCCTCGCCGAACGTCATCCCTGCCGCCCATTGTTGGGTGGACGGCCCGGAGATGAAAGGCCAGAACCACAGGTTGGTAATCGCCCCGTATCCCAATCCCCAAAGGAAGCCAATCCCGGCCAGCAGCACGACTTCACGCCGGCGACCTCCGAGGTGCAGCCAACGTGCGAGCGGCGCAAACCACGCGCTGGTCAGTCCCACCCAGCCGGCGGTGAGCATCTGCGCGGGCAGCCACGGCCCCACGCCGCCCGTCAACAGCGCCGAAACCAGCAAGGTGAGCGCCCCCATCAAAAAACCAAACCGCGCGCCGTAGACGTAGCCTGTCGTCACGATCAGGAAAAAGATGGGACTAAACCCGCCCGGACCGGGGATCGCCGTCTCGATGAAACGCAGCACCGCGTTGAACGACACCATCACGCCCAACAGCGCGATAAATTTGACGCCGGCGCCATCGGCAGTATCGGCGTCGTCTTCCTGAATTTCCAGCAGAATGGCAGCGAAGCACAGACTGACCAGAAGCGTCGTAATCCACGGGGCGTCGGCGCTGTGCGCCTGACCGACCGATGTATCCACGGTGGATGGCGCCACGAAGGGATAAAGCAGGGCGGACATTCCGATCAGGCTGATCAGACCATAGAGAAAACCGCTGAAAACGCGTCGTTTCATAGTCGCTTACGGACGGCGGCGTTGCACGATGAAATACCCGCCGCCCAGGATCAACACCAAAATGCCGAAGACCATATAGCTGCGCCGGTTCTCGGACGGCGCGCCGGCGCTCGCGGATGGGGTCAGGGGCGGCAAGAGCTCCGAAGGTGAAGGGGTAATCCGCAATTCCGCCGGCGGCAGAGTCGCGGCAGCAGGGATGACGGCAGTCGCCGCAGGGTTTGCGGTCGCCGGTGGCGGCGGAGTTGGCGAGGGCGTCGTCGTGGCTGTGGCCGGAGCCGGTGTGGGCGAGGTTGGCGCAGCGGGCGCGGTCGTAGCGGGCGGCGGGGTTGCCGTCGCGACCGGCGATGGCGTTGTTGTCGGTGCAGCGGCGGGTGTTGCCGGTGGCGCGGTGATCGTTGCCGCCGGTACTGATGCCGATTCCCCGGCAGGACAAATCTGATCGAAGGTCAACGCGGGCAGCGCCGTATTGCCGTCGCCCCAGACCCAGGCGTCCACGTCGCCATTTTTGAGCGTCCACGCGGCGGCGCCCATGCCGGAATAGGCCCAGGCGCCGCCAGACAGGTGATAGTAATTCCAGTAGAAGCAGGGCGTCCCCTTGCACTCGCAAAAACAATCTGTCTCCGCGCACCCTTCGCCGTCGAGCTTGCAGACGGTCGAGCCGGTCGGGCCCGCATTGGCAACCAACGCCAGACCTGACTGTTGAATCAGCGCCATGCCGGTGACGCCATCCCCGGCGAAGGTCACACAACGGGTCGCATAGCTCCCGTCCCCGTGAACCACGACCACGCCGGCGCGTGGCGGCGGGCCGCCCTCCTGGGACAGAACCGGAGCTGAGCTCAATAGCGCCAACAGCGCCAGCCAGCCGCTCAAAATGCGACGCCAGAATTGGAAGCGTTCAGAGATCGCCCGCTGCGACATACTAGAACCTGCGTTCCTTCCGTCGCAGCGCCCATCCGCCGCCCAGACAAAGCAGTCCGGCCACAACGAACGCCGGCCCTACCGCCATGCCTCCCGAAGCCGGGAGCAAAACAGTTCCGTCTGACGCCGCAGCGGCGGGGGCGACCGCCGCCGGGGCAACGGCTGCCGCCTGAGGCGCGCGCGCTGCGCCCACGACGGAAACCCGCAGCAAGCTCATCCCCTCGGTCGCCTGGATAGCCTGGGCCGTCGCCATGACGTTGGCGTAAGGCGTAGACGCCTGCCAGAAATAGCCGCCGCTGGTCGCATCCCACAGCGCCAGCAACGCGCCGACCGGATCGGTGCCGGAAGCGGCCCAGTGGCTCGCCGGCTCGCCCAACGCATAGAGCGCCTGAAGAACCACGGCGGTCGAATTTGCGTCGGTTTCGGTGCCCCACGCCGAGGGCTTCTGCCAGGGGAAGCCGCCGTCGGTGTTTTGCATGCGCTGCAAGTACGAGAGCGCGCCGCTGGCCAGATCGCCCTCGCCCACCGCCGCCAACGCCTGCATCGCCAGAGCGGTCGTGTTGGTGTCGGCGGTGCCGGGGGTGGTTCCGCCAAACATGGCCCACCCGCCGTCCTCCGTCCTGTTGACTTTGAGCAGGTCAATCGCGTTCTGCGGGACCGTCGCGCCGGCCTGGCGCAGCGCCAACACCGCGTAGGCATGCGCAAACAACGAATCGCCGAACTGTCCGGTGGCGGCATCCTGCGTCTTGAGCAAAGCGCCGATCAGATCGCGCCCGGCGAAACTGCGCGGGTCCTGCCCGGCGGCGATGGCGGCCAGCGTCACCTTGCTCAAATTGGCCGCGCCGCTCACCTGCCCGCCCTGAACCTGCCCGGCAAGATAGTCCAGCGGGGAAGCGCCCTGCGGCGAAAGCCACATGCTCACATCTTTCCCGGCAGCCGTTCCTGCCAGAATCACCTCCACCGTCGTACCCAGATCGGACCCGGCGGCAAATCCATTGGTGAACCCGCCGTCCGCCTGTTGCGATCCCAACAACCAAGACAGGGCGGCTTCATTCTGCGAACGCGCCGCCAGAACCGGCAACGCCGCCGTCGCCATCAACGCCAAAACCAACACTGCTGCACCAATCTTTCGCATCGTTCCTCCCTAGAAAACAGTCAAAAGTTGAAAGTCCATAGCCGTCTCTGACGACCAGATTAAAGGGGGTATTTTTGCACACGGGGTACCGTGTGCAAAAATACCTT